>CAZUJO010000009.1:11029-25915 GCA_964619995.1 uncultured Leptospiraceae bacterium | reverse complement strand
TTCCGGACTCCGGTCCGGTCTTTCAAGTGAATTCGTATTCGCGGCGAACGATGTGCACGGGACCATCCGGGCGAAGTCTGCTTTCAAACAGACAGAAAGACTCCGCGGCAAATTCGGCCTTCACCGAATGGAACTGGAGGTAGTCCTGGATTCTGCTTTCGGAGGCGTTCTTGATCCTTCCGAGCGTAATGTGCGGACGAAACGGGCGCTTTTCCAGTTTTGCGGATGTGTTGCGCAGGCGCCCGCCGATCTGCGCATGAAGATCAGCAAGAGCCGTTGATGCCGTGACTCCCGCCCAGATGGCCCCTCCCCGATTGTGTAAGAACCGCCCCAGTCCATTGATTTCGACGGGAAAAGGGGCGCTCTCGATCCCCTCGAGGGCCTGCTCGATTTCCTCGGCGTCGCATTCATCTCCCAGGAAATGAAGCGTCAGATGAAGCTGCTCCTCGCTGACCCACCGGATCCCGGCGAGCCCTGTGCACACGGCCGCAAGGTCAGTCTGGATGTCCTCTGGCAGAGGAATGGCAGCAAAAAGTCTCAAAGCAAATCAACGGATTTCGCAGCGCGAAAGGTAGTGAGAATGCAAGTATATCATCGGCGAAATTTCGCTGCAAATCGTTTTTCGCGAGGCGAAATGATTTGACCGAATCGCTCTGTACGCTATATTCTAACTGTCAGATGCCTACTCATTATAAAGGTACAGATGCTGAGATCCGCGCTCTCGATGCGTTCATAAAGCTTGCCCGCGCGTCCACTACCCTTATGGGAAGATTGGAGGGATACCTGCATTCTGAGGGTCTCACGGAGCCGCAATTCGGCGTAATGGAGACGATTCACCATCTGGGCCCCATGTGTCAGAAAGAGCTCGGCGCGAAGCAGTTGTCCACGGGCGGCAACATTACGTTGATTGTCGATAATCTTGAGAAGCGCGGTCTCGTGGAACGGGTGCGAAATCAGGACGATCGGCGTTACATTACAGTTCATCTCACCGAAGAAGGGAAGAAACTCATGAAGAGAGTATTCCCGCGCCATGCGAAAGCGATTGCGGAAGAGTTTTCCGTATTGAGCCCGAAAGAACAGGAGATGCTTTCCTCGCTCTGCAAGCGGCTGGGGCTTGGGAGATCCGAAGTAATTTCT
Organism: uncultured Leptospiraceae bacterium; assembly: GCA_964619995.1. GTDB lineage: Bacteria > Spirochaetota > Leptospiria > Leptospirales > Leptonemataceae > JAEUSB01. Next base: position 24,778 of record CAZUJO010000009.1, on the reverse strand, counting down.
TCAGCTTCCTGATTCGCGGAGAGCCTTTGCCAGAGAGGCAAGATGCACAAGATCTGACGGAGACGTGAGCTTCGTATTCGAGGCGTCTGCGGCGCACAGCGCCGCCGGGATGCGTGCGGCTTCTGCCCAGCTCAGCAAATCTGTAAAAGCTCCCGTTGTCTTCTGCAGTGTTTCCCATGCGCGAAATCGAAATGCCTGCGGGGTCTTCACCGCACGCAGACTTTCGCGGTTTACAATTCCGGCCGACTGCCTCCCATCTTCGTCTGTTTTTACAATGGTCTCAACGACAGGGCCGACGAGCGATGCGCAGAGAAGCGAAGGATCTTCGAATTGCGATTGGAGTCTGCGCAACTCCGCCGGCGAAATCAGGGGCCGCGCCGCATCATGAATGAAAACAATGTCATCCGCTGCCGGCGTTGAAAGGGCAAGAATGCCGCATAACGTTGAATCGTGACGAGAGGCGCCGCCCTCAACCACGAGCGTCTCAAGCCCGGAAAGAATTTCGCGCGTCTTTGAGAGAAAAGCGGCGGGCGCAACAACGACGAGCGGTCTTTCGCAGAAACTGGACAGAGACTCCGCGCTCCAGCGCAGAACAGGCATGTCGAGAAGGGTCAGGAATTGCTTGGGTTGACCGGCGCCCATTCGCTCTCCCGTGCCGCCGGACAGCAGTATACCGTGTACTTTCATTCAGGGGAAGGATTCTTGCGCCCAGACGTCAGGCGCACAATCGTTTTCTGAACGCGGGAAGCGCGCGTGGCCGGCTTCTTTGCTTCGACAATCCAGTTGATATATTCGCGCCGATGCGAAGGTGCCAGCTGTTCGAAGAATAGTTTTGCTTTTGGCTTTGCTGAAAGCGCCTTTTTCAGGTCGGGCGGAACGACGACGGCAGGTGTTTTTGCGGCGGTCTTCTTGTCCGGTGCCTTGTCTGCCTTCGTCCTCTTTTTCGGAGCCGGTTTCGCAGCTCGCTTCACTGCCGGCTTTGTTTCGGACTCTGGCTCGCGTTTCGCGTCCGCGCCCGGGATTTCTGCAGAGTTTTCTTCAGCTGCTTTCTTTTGCTCTGCTGCTTTTGCTTTCAGAGCGTCGCGCCTTGCCTGGCGCTCTTCCTGCTCCAGCTCTGTCATGGGACGGAACCGAAGCGCGGCCCAGGTGGAATCTACGGCGATGAGCGAAACTACGTCCCAGCCAGCCTTCTTGACCGTCTCCCATCCGTCGTCGCGGGAAACGTCGGATCTGGCGCCGGATCCTTTTTTCGGATACGCAAACCAGAGAATGCCGCCCTTTCGAACCGATTTGAGCGCGCCCGGAGCGAAGCGTTCTACTTCGGCTTTTCGATTTACGAAGACAGTGAGATGATCAAAGGGAGCGACCGGCGAAAGCTCAGCCCCTTCCGGCAGAGGCGACAGTTTCTTTGCAAAGATTTCCGGGGCGTTCATGCTTCCAACGCGCATCCCCGCTTTGATCTGCAGCTTGCCTGAAAGTTCCGACTGCTTCACGGACTGGAAATGTGACCCGGGTGCGAAGCGCGCGAGCACAATTCTCGTCTGCGCTTCGGTTATCTGTGAATTTTACTCCGGGGGCGAACCATCTGCAACCGTGAGGTATGCATCTCCCGCCCAGTTCTCAAAGACGCTGCCGTTCTCGCTTGCGCCAAGCCTGTAATCATTCTCGAGCGGCACTTTGCCGCCGCCGCCCGGCAGATCGATCACGTAGCGCGGGATCGCGATGCCCGGATTTCTCCCCTGCAACTCCCGCAGGATCCGGAGGCCCGTGCGCACGTCAGCGCGGAAGTGCGATACGCCGGCCACTTCATCGCACTGGTGCAGGTAGTAGGGTTTTATCCCTATCTTCAAAAGACCAAGAAACAGCGCCTCCAGCGCGGATGTTGAATCATTGATGCCGCGCATCAGGACCGTCTGGTTCAGCACGTGTACGCCGCTCATGCGCAGCGCGCGCACTGCATCCGCGGCTTCCGGAGAAAGCTCGCGTGCGTGATTGAAGTGCGTGACGAGCGTCAAGGGATAATGTCGCCGCATAACGTCCATGAATTCGTCCGTGAAGCGGTGAGGCAGCGTTACGGGCATACGCGTGTGAATCCGAATGCTTACCAGATGGGGGATTTCGCGCAGTCTACCCAGGAGAAAGTCGATCGTGTCATCACTCAGCGAGAGCGGATCACCTCCTGAAAGAATGACCTCCTTGATTCCTGCGTCATTCTTGATGTATTGCAGCGCGGCGTCATAAGTGGAACGATCGGGTGCGGAATCGCTTCGCGAAACCTTTCGCTTGCGCATGCAAAAACGGCAGTAGACGGCGCAGTTGTGGGAAAGATACCAGAGAACCCGGTCCGGGTAGCGGTGCGTCAATCCGGGCACCGGTCGATGCGCTTCTTCAGCCAGGGGATCCGGTCTGTGGAATCGAGCATCGGTCAGTTCCTCTCTGCGCGGCAGGATCTGGCTCAGAATCGGACAATCGGGATCGGAAAGATCTGCAAGGCCGAGATAGTGACGGGTCACCGCAAAGCGGAAGCTGCCGGACATTCTCTGAGCCAGTTCCCTGAATTCGTCTATGGAACCATACAACCTGCGAAATAGAGGCGAATCTGCAATTTCAGGCACAGAATCCAGAAGCTCCTCTGGCGTGGAGATGCGATCGCGCAGCTGTTCTTTCCAACTGCAATTCTGTTTGACTGCCCTGCCTTTTCTATAAATCTGCATTCGCATGATGGATCCAATCGACCTGCGTAAAGGCCAGGTCATCAAAGTCGACAACGACCTCTACTCCGTAACCTTCTCTCAATTCGTCAACCCTGGAAAGGGCAGCGCATTTGTCCGTACAAAGCTCAGAAACCTGAAACGCGGCACCGTGATTGAACGGACCTTCAAAGCGGCGGAGAAGGTGGACGACGTCGATCTTGAAAAGAGATACGTTACCTACCTCTACAAAGACGGGGATGACCTCGTTTTCATGGACAAGGACGACTTTGAGCAGGTAAGCATCAACAAGTCTATTATTGAAGATATCTTTCCATTCATGAAGGAAGAAATGCCCTTCGAACTTACATTCTACGAAGGCAATCCAGTAGGCGTCATCCCTCCGAACTTCGCGGAACTTGAAGTGACCTACGCCGAAGACGCGCTGAAAGGCGACACGGTCGGAACAGCTCGCAAGAAAGTAACGGTCGAGACAGGCGGTGAAGTTCTTGTGCCGCTTTACGTGAAGCAGGGCGACCGAATCAAAATCGACCTTCGCGACATTTCGTTCGTGGAACGTGTAAACAAGTAATCAATCGAAACTCAGGCCAGGAATATGTCAAAGATCATCTCCCAGGGAAAGTCAGGGCAATCAAAAGTATTCGTTCAGTTTGGCGGGCAGGGCGCTCCGTGGTACAAGGAACTTGCTAAGTACTACAAAGAACCTGCGATGAAAAAATTCTTCGACGTGGTCCTCGGGGCCATCGATGAAGAGCGCCAGCGCGTGGAAGGGACTGTTGGTCTGCCGAATGGGATCAATGCGCGTCAGTGGCTGGATGACGAAACGAAAGTTCCCTCCGAAGATTATCTGGCCTGCGCCGCCGTGTCCATTCCGATGATTCAGATTACACAGCTGGCTCATTTTGAAAACACAGTGTTGAAAGGCATTTCTCGCAAAGACCTCGTGGCCGCAACGGAAGCCGCGAGCGGTCATTCGCAGGGACTCATCCCCGCGTCGCTCGTGGCTCTGGATCTCGACGGCGATGCTTACTATGAGACCGCCGCGAAGTATGTGAAATACTTACTTTATCTCGGCGTGCGCGGACAGGAAGCCTATCCGCATTTTGCGCCGACTGCAGACGAGATCGCGCGCTCCGAGAAGGTCGGAAACAAAGCCCCGGCGCCGATGATGGCCGTGGTCGGCGATTCGCACGCAACGATTCAGGCCATGGTCGATCAGACAAACAAAGAGCTGCCGGCCGATCAGAAGATCTATGTGAGCCTTTACAATTCGCCTTCGAATAGGATTCTGTCTTCCTACCGTGGATCTCTCGTGCGCTTCAATGAGATGCACGCAGCGGCTCTTGCCGAGAAGAAGATCAAGGCCGTATATCTTCGCACAAGCTGTCCGTTTCACTGTCCGCTAATGGAACCGATTCGCGGGCCGTTTGAGGCCGATCTCAAGCGCCTTGCTTTCTCCTACCCGGGCAGCGCTTTGAAAATCCCGGTATATTCGTTCTATGACGGCCGGAACCTGCAATCCGACAAAGACATTGCGATTGGCATGTATCTTGATATGGCAATCAATCCGCTCTACTGGGACAAATCAATGAAGCCCGTTGCGGATTCCGCCAAAATTTCGACGATCGTGGACTTCGGTCCCGGCAAGACCAGCCAGCGCCTTTCAGAAGAGACCCTCCAGGGACTGGGCGTTGAGAAGAATGTCCTCGCCTGCGCGGTTCCAAAGGATCTGGAAGCTCTGCTGGCCCCATGATTGTTACGGTGTGCGATAACCGGTATTGAAGAGGAGTGGATCATGAAAGTTCTGGTAACGGGCGGTTGTGGATTTCTTGGATCTCACGTATGTGAGCTGTTCCGCAAAGAAGGCTGGGAAGTAGTCAGCTACGACAGCATGACCAAGTACGAGCTGGCCAAAACAGGCTACGGCACGGAAAAGACGCGCGACTTTAACTGGAACTATCTGAAAGGAATTGGATGCACCATGGTGAAAGCGGACGTCTGCGATGAGCAGGCGCTCAAGGATCACAGTTCTGGATGCAATTTCATCGTCCATACTGCGGCACAGCCGGCGATGACTCTTTCCTGGGAAGATCCCCGCCTCGATTTCAATACCAATGTGCTCGGTACTTTTAATGTGCTGGATGCGGCCCGCAAACACAAGATCCCTGTAGTGAATACATCGAGCATTCACGTATACGGCAACTCCATCAACCAGACATTGACGGAAGGCGCCACGGCCTATGAGCGCAATCCCGTTGCGATCGATGAGAAGCATCCGGTGATGGTCGGTGAGCTTTCGCCTCTGCATGCCTCGAAGATGTCTGCGGAACACTATGTTCGCACGTTTACAGATATGCTGCAGACCCCTGCGGCCAGCTTTCGTTTTACAGGCATCTACGGTCCGCGCCAGTTCGGTGGCGAAGATCACGGCTGGGTGGCGAATTTTGCAATTCGCGCAGTCTTCGGCCTCCCGCTTCGCGTGTTTGGAACCGGCAAGCAGGCTCGGGACATTCTTTTTGCCCAGGACGGAGCGCAGAGCTATTTCGCGTACTTCAAGAATCCAAAGCCGGGCGTTTACAACATCGGCGGCGGTCCGGAGCACAAGATCTCTCTCATCGAATGCATTGCGATGATCGGCGAAATTCTGGGGACAAAACCGGTCGTAGAATTCCATCCCGAAAGACCGGGCGATATGCGTTATTTTATCTGCGATATCACCGAAGCCCGCAAGTTCGGTTTCAATCCAAAAGTGAAACCACGCGAAGGCGTGGAGAAGCTGATTCGCTGGGTTGAAGAGAACAAAAGCGTTTTCGATATTACCGGAAAGTAATCACTGCTCTACGCAGACGAGCGCGCGAAACAAATCACAGGAAATCGCCGGTGCGGCGTTGTCCCGAATTGCAGTATTGTCTGTGCCGAGCAGATTTCCCAGTCGTCCATTGACAGCGTTTGAGTTGGTTGTCCAGTTTGTGCAATCGCTGCCGCTGTTGGTCCAGTCCACTCGCATGCCGCTCCAGAAATAGCCGGCCGTCGTGCCGAACGAATTTGTCAGAGTGCCAAATAGAAATATGTTGCTGCTGTTTGGCATGAAGATCACGGCAGAGTCCGTCTTCCGATAATAGGTCCGCCCGGACACAAAAACCCAGTTGCTGTTTTCCGCGCTTCCGCCGCCGCAGTTCGATGTTGTGCAGGCTGCCCTGGCCACATTGTCCACCAGCATTGCTTTGTACGTTCCCGTTCCCGGATATGCCGCATCTGCCTGGCATTTTGCGTCAGCGCCTGCGGCCCCTCCCAGGTTGCCGTCGTAGGTTCCGGAGGTGATGAAGATGCGCGGATAGGGCGTGGAAGTTGAAGAGGAAGATGAATTGTTTAATGCCGCAAGGAGAAACAGGTAGTTGCCCGGTGCATCATAATGAGCGCATCGCGATAAGAGCAGAAGCCCGGCAATCGCCCAGTTCCTCATAGTACCTTTCTACTATCGGCATTAGCAAGTGCGCAAGCCACTTCCAGGGTTTTTTTCCCGAATTGAAGAGTCTTGATGTTTTTAGGCCGACTTGTGGAGAAGAAAGAGGGTCAGATTTGCAGGTTTACATGTCGTGGAGGCCCGGCTTCGGGGCCGCCACGTCGAACTGGAAGTAGGTATCCAGCTTCGAGAGCTTCAGAAGCATCATCTGGGGCTGATTGATGCGCTGGAGGACCATCTGTCCCCCGTAAGCCTTCACGTCATCCATGATCAGCTTCAGCGTTCCCATTCCAGAACTGTCCATGTAGGTGATCGGGGACATGTCTACGAAGACCGGATCAGGCTTCCCGGCAAGGTGGCTCCGCACTTCATCCCGAAGAGCGCGGACCATGCTCATGTCCAGCCGCTCCACGGTGAAGGTCAGATTGAGTGAGTTTCCGGAGAAAGAAGCCCTGGTCATCATTGGCCTTTTGTCTCCGGTTTCTGCATTCTCACTTCTCTTTGTAAATGTCGTCAATCAAGGACTTGTATTTGTCCGTGATGATGTGTCTCTTCAATTTGAAGAGGTTCGTCATTTCATCGCCCACTTCAAATGGCTTTGGAACAATACGAGCATCCTGAATTCTCTCGAATGCCTTGAAGCCGTTTTCGCCCGAGATGAGGCGGCCAATCTCTTCTTTGACCACTCGGAGCACTTCAGGGTTCTTCGCGAGCTCTTCGACTGTCTCCGCCGGGATTCCAAACTTCTTGAACTCTTCGACGGACGGAACAATGAGCGCGCCCAGGAACTTCTGATCCTGACCAACGACCATGGCCTGATCGACGAACACGGACTCGCACATCTTGTTCTCAATTGGTACGGGTTCTACGTTTTCGCCGTTCTGCAGGACGACCGTGTCTTTGGATCTTCCCATGATCTTCACGCAATCATTGAAGGTGATCATGCCCATATCGCCGGTGTTCATCCAGCCGTCGTTGAGCACCTTGGCTGTAGCTTCAGGATTCTTGTAGTAACCCTTCATCACTTGCGGGCCTTTCGCATGGATTTCGCCTTTGATGCCGCGGCCCATGGCTCGGTGCTTGTCATTGGGATAGACTACGTTGCCCGTATTCAGGTCCATCAGGCGGATCTGGGTTCCGGGGAAAATGGGTCCAACGGTGCCGATGACAAGGCGCTTCCACGTGCGAACCGCGAGAACGGGGCAGGTTTCCGTCATGCCGTAACCTTCAAGAACCGGCACGCCAATGTAGTTGAAGAATTCGTCTACATGCAATGGCAGAGCGCCGCCGCCGGAAACAGAACCTTTCAGGGCCCCGCCCGTCGCTGCGCGAATCTTCTTCAGCACGATTGCGTCGAGAAGGAAATACGGGACCGCAAAGGATGTGAGGCGGAGCAGATGGAGCACCGAGAACACGAGCGATACAATTGGATTGCGGCCCGTCATGTCCAGCTTGCGCCCTGTCAGGAAGAACAGGGAACCCTGGAACATGCGAGAGCAGAAATACGCTGCGTTGAACAGAGCGCGGCGAACCGGAGGGGCTCCCTTCACATTGTTCAAGATCTTCAAATATACGTTTTCCCAGAGGCGGGGCGCCGATCCCATGAACGTCGGCTTAACGTTCTTCATGTCGTCGCCGATGTTCCGGATGTTCGTGTAGTACGTGCATGCTCCCTGGCTTACTGCCATCATCTCAAACACGCGTTCGAAGATGTGCCATACCGGAAGAATGGAGAGGATGCGGTCTGTTGTGGAAATATCGATCGGGATGTTCTGGAACTGCGATACCATGTTGGAATGCATGAGCATTACGCCTTTGGGCGCGCCGGTAGTTCCTGAAGTGTAGATGAGGGTAAAGAGATCGTCCGGTTTTGTGTTCTCGATCCGCTCCTCTACGCGCTTGTCGCCGCTGGCGCGCAGCTGCTTGCCTTTGGCAATGAGATCCGACATGGTCAGAACGTTTGGTCCGCTCGCCTGCGCTGCCGGATCCATGACGATGAGCGTCTTGATGTTCGGGCACTTGTCCAGGTTCTTTTGAACCTTCGTGAGCATCTCTTTATGCTCAACAAAGCAAACCTTTGCGTCGGAATGCGGGAGGATGTATTGAATGTCTGCGTCGGTTACGTCCGTTCCGCGCGGTACGTCTGCTGCGCCTGCGAGCTGGCATCCGTAATCGGCGATGATCCATTCAACCCGGTTGTCGGCGAGAAGAGCAACATGCTCTCTTTGCTGCACGCCAAGATCAATCAATGCGGTTGCAAGATTGACACCCTGCTCATATAACTCGGCGTAGCTGATTTGCTTCCACGACTTGTCTTTCTGTCTGGTCGCGAAGGCCGGAAGATTTCCGAACAACTGGGCTGCTTCTCTGTACATCCCTGGAATCGTTTTGGCAGTAATCCTTGTTGGCACGTGAGTCCTCCCCCCGAAAAGTAGGCCTCGAAAAAAAACTGTACGGAAGTCCTGATGTCAAGCTTTTATGATCGTTTTTTGGCCCGCAGGAAGGATCTGCGATCCGTTCTCTGTGTCGGGCTCGACCCGGATGCGGCTCTCAATCCTGAATCAGCCAGCAATCCAGAGGGCGTTCTCAAATTCTTGAGCGAAATCGTCCGGGCAACCGCCGCATTTGCGTGCGCGTACAAGCCCAATGTTGCATTTTTTGAGGTTCTCGGTCCGGCAGGCTGGGAGCTGTTCGCCCGTGTTGTCGGAGTGATCCGTCGAGAAGCGCCTGGCGCGTTGATTGTGGCCGACGCCAAGCGCGGGGACCTTGCGAACACCGCGCGTTTCTATGCAGATACATTCTTTCGAACTTACGATTGCGACGGCGTGACCGTGAATCCGTACATGGGGATGGATTCACTGGCCCCCTACGATTCGAGCGCGGATCGCGCCGTGTTCGCATTATGTCTCACATCGAACCCAGGCGCCGCAGATTTTCAGATGCAGGGTGAGCCTCCATTGTTTGAACGAATCGCTGCGTCGATCGCCGCGCGAAATGAACAAACACGAAACTACTGGATGGTCGCGGGAGCCACGCGCACATCAGAATCTCTTTCACGGATTCGCGCGCTGGCGCCTCGTGTTCCTCTCTTGATTCCGGGTGTCGGAGCGCAGGGAGGTGAGCTTGCATCCGTGCTCCGAATCTGCGGCGCAGATGTTCTCGTGAACTCCAGTCGCGGCATTGTGTACGCGTATCGTGAGATGAAGGGCGCGACCCCCGCTGAGGCCGCCGCAGCAGCGGCAGAAAAGCTGGTTGTCGAAATGCAATCCTGCATTTCTCTTTAGAGGTGCTTCTTGCCGTTGATGACAATCTGACGATATGCGAAATCGTCCGGAAGTTGTTCTCCGATGCTATGACCGTACGCATTGTGCATACGGCAGCGGATGGTTGGAGCACGCTGGAGCAGAATGCGGAGTCCGTTCAGGTCGTCCTGCTTGACTGGGAGCTTCCGGATCAGAACGGAATTGACCTCCTGGCACGCATCAAAGGCGACCCGCGCTATCGCCTAACGCCGGTTCTGATGCTGACCGGGCGGACGAATGAAGCCGACATTGAGGCTGGCATCCGCAACGGAGCCCTTTACTACGTCACGAAACCTTTTGATCCCCGCATTCTCAAGACGCTTGTGGAAACAGCGCTTCGGGATTTCAGCATGGCCCGCCGCCGTGAAGCCGCGACTCTTGATGATTTCGCTCCCCTTCTTTGCGACGTTACTTTTAGATTTCGCACCATCTCCGAAGCCGGGGGGCTGGCGCATACGCTGGCTTCGCACTGTCCCGATCCAGATTCTGCAAGGCTCGGTCTGCACGAGCTTCTGGTGAACGCGGTTGAGCACGGAAACCTTGCGATTTCTCACGATGAGAAATCGAGTCTGCTTCAGCAGGGCGCGCTGGAAATTGAAATGAGCAAACGTCAGGCGATGAGTCCATTTGCGGCCCGTTATGCCTCTGTTCGCATGATTCGGTCCGACTCCGAGCTCCGTTTCATTGTTCGTGACCAGGGAGATGGATTTGATTTTCGGAAATATCTGAGCCTTTCACCGGAGCGTGCGTTTTCGCAGCACGGCCGCGGGATTGCGCTGGCGAGGACGCTTGCCTTCACGCAGCTATCGTACGTTCCGCCCGGCAATGAAGTGCATGCGCGGATTGCTCTTGCGTAGATGCCGTAAAAGGAAGCCGGCAGTCAATCCGCCGCGTTGGACCGCAGGGTTATGAGCCCGGCTCGCTCCGCGGAATAAAGGCCCTTTTGAAGAGCCATGAAATACTCCCGCATCGCGCGCGCATCATCGCCGGTCAGCTCGAAGTCATGCTGCAAATCGGCGCCGCTATCGACGGGCTCTGCGTATTTCTTGCCGCTCTCAGCGATGCGCTCGAATATCCCCGCAAGGTATCCGTCATATTCTGCGAGTCTGGCATGAAGATCGCCTAACGTTTCGTCCTCTGTTGCGGGAGGAAAGGGCCTGTCTTTGAGGCCGGCGTATGCGATTTTCCAGGCTTCCAGTTCGGGGTTCATCGTGATTTCATCCAGATCCTGTTAGTTGTACCAGAAGGTGACTACGCGCGAACAGTTTTCTTTGAAGTATCCGCCCGTGGAGCCTTTTCGAATCTTGATCGCCGGAGTTCCGTCTTTCAAGGTCATTGGACGCGCAATCCTGACGTTCGCGCGGCAGAAGTCCATTGCGTCGCGTGTATACTGATCGCACGGTTTTCCGTTGCCGTGCTTCTTGCAGTGATACTTCAGGCTGGCCGCCGGCGTGGGAAAGGTTGATCGGTACCAGAATTCTTCAGGGCCCGCGGAAATGGGGACCAGAGGCAGGATCGCGGCTGATAGATACCACAATACGCGGCGCATGGTTCAGTTTCTATTAAGAGGGCCCGTTCGCCAAATTCAAAAAGGATTTCGGCTCGGAAAGGTGCTGTTCTCCCCTGTTGCAGCCTATTATAGTAGAATCATAGCCACATGAACTACCTCGCGCATCTGTACCTGTCCGGAAACGACGATGATGTGATGATCGGCAACTTCATTGCGGATTCGGTTCGGGGCAGCCAGATCGCTAGTTTTCCGCCCGGCGTACAGCGCGGAATCTTGATGCACAGGGCCATCGACCGCTTCACGGACCGCCATCCCGTGGTTCACGAAAGCAAAAACCGGCTCCGGCCCGAATTTGGCAAATGGCCACCCGTAATTGTTGATGTTTTTTATGATCACTTCCTCGCAGCAGGATGGGAGAGTCACAGTCATGAACCACTCGCGGCCTTCGCGCGGCGTGCGTACTCGCTTTTCAAAAAGCGCAAGTCTGTCCTGCCCGATCGCGTGCGGGGATTCTTGCCCTACATGATCTATGGGAACTGGCTCGTAAGCTACAGCCGCCTGTCCGGGGTGGAGCAGGCGCTGCGCGGAATGTCAAACCGCTCGCGTTTCAATCCACAGATGCACAGAGCCGTGCCGGTCCTTGAAAAGCATTATGACCTGTTTCGCGGCGAGTTTGATCGATTCTTTGCCGAACTGAGGCTGCACATTGAGCCGATGCTGACCGACCCTTCGCGTCCTGGTGAGTCTTGAAAAGGACCGGCAGATCACCACAAAAGACGATAGGCGCAAACCCCATTGCTTGACACGTTATCCGGCATAAGGAGATTGAACCAAGATGCGCCGTCTGCTTATACTTTGCGTCCTTCTTCCTTTCTCATACTGTGCGAAGCCAACGTCCTGCGACACCGGCGCTGCCTGTGATCTTGCCTCGCTTCTACTCACTTTTTCAAGAGCCAGTTTTGCGAGGTATGCGCTCGTGGCAAATACCGGCTCAAATACAATTCGATCCTACTCGATTAATCCTTCGACGGGCGCACTCTCGCTTGTGAGCACGGCAACCGCCGGAGCGAGCATCGGCCAGGCGGCGTTTGATACGAACACATCGAGCGTTTTCGTTCCGGAAACCTCCAACGGTTATGTGTTCAGTCTTGGGTCATCGACCGGGGTTCTCAGCCAGATCCAGGTGCAGGCTACGGCAGGCCTGGGAGCTTTTGTTCTCGATGGGAATCGGCACGCGTACGCCCTTACCGGTTCGAATCTTGCTTCGTTTACGATTCAGAGCGACGGGACTCTGCTTTCCACGGGAAGCATCGCTACGCTGGCCGGAGCGCAAACGCCCTACATTGATCCAACCGGACGATACATCTTTATCGCAAATGCCGCGAGCACATCGGTCAACACCCATGTAATTGGAAGCAACGGAGCCGCCGGGGCGGCTCTGGCCTACACCGCTCCGAACGCGAATGCACAAAACGTCCGCGCAGACAATGCCGGCCGCGTTCTGTACATGAGCCACGGCGGATCTTCTTCGCTGACGGCGGCTTCGATCGGCTCCGGCGGGGCCCTCACAACTCTCCAGGCAGGCATTGGCACAGTGAGCAATCCTGGATTGATTGAAGTGGATTCCGCGAACAAATACGTATACGAGAACAACCTTTCCGGAAACACATTGAGCGTATTTCAGCTGAACGGCGACGGGACTCTTACATTCCTTCAGGGACCGGCCACTCCGGGCGCGGCCCCCGGCCGCGTGATTCTGCACCCGACGATTCCCGTCGCCTACAGCGCGGATCAGAGCTCAAGCCAGCTGGCTGTCTACGCAAGAGGTTCAAACGGATTTCTTTCCCAGATTCAAACCGTTACGATCGGGACCGGTACGGCCGCGAATCAGCCCCTGCCAACAATTGAACCGCGCGGCAAATTCCTCTATGTCTCGTGCGCAACGACCAACGACCTGTATGTCTTTTCCATCAACCAGTTGAACGGTCAGCTGACCCTTGTGCAGACCCTCACAGGATTTACCGGTCCGCGCCAGGTGGTCCTTGCAACCTACATGCAGTACTGAACGCTCACACAATCCTCAAGAATTGCTCAAACAGAGCTCACGTGGTCCGGTCATTCTGATCTCTAGAGGATCAAAGAATGATTTCAAACTCGCGCGACCGATTGCATGCATGGCTTCTCGGGATTCTGTCCGTCTTTGCTGCCGGATTCTTTGAGTTTCCCGTCAACTTGCAGGCCACAATTGTCTATTCCAGTTTTTTCACCATTCTCTGGTTTCGCCTACGCGGCACCGAAGAATCGTTTCGCAGGCGTTCCGTTCTCGAATTGTTCCTGAGTTTCGCTCTGAGCGCATTCTTCTTCATCACGACGAATCGTCTTCTGGTTGTGTCTCTGCATCTGGCCGCTCTCTACTGGATTGCCGACCTCTGGCTTCGCGCATCCGGGATTCATGCAAGGACGCTCCGTGAGTTCGTTGTCGGGGCCGCGAGGTTGTGCTTTGCGTCGTTTCGACGGATGTTCTCACTTTCAGGGCTTCGAGATTTCGTCGCGCCGCCGCTTCGCGGGGAAACGCGTTCCGCGAAGAGTCTGTCACTCGCGGCTCTCTCTTTCATGCTGGCCAGCCTTCTCTTCTATTTGTTTCATCTTCTGTTCGGTCAGGTCAATTTCGAATATCGAAAGTTTATGTCGCCGATTGTGGAATGGCTCTGGTCAGGATTCCTGAAAAATATATGTTTATCAACTGTACACGCATACATACTG
>CAZUJO010000009.1:0-11019 GCA_964619995.1 uncultured Leptospiraceae bacterium | reverse complement strand
CGGGGAACTCCTCCCGCGGAAGGCCGGTCTATTCCGAGAGTAACGGCCATTGCCATGATGACGGGAGCTGCTCTTGTGACCGCTGTGTTCGCTTACTTTCAAACGCGGTTTGTGCTCGAGCGCAGCGCGGTCCTGAGTTTCCATCAGCTCTCGAAGTATACGCAGAAGGGTTTTATCGAGTTGATTGGCGCGATTCTGCTCGGATATCTTGTCATTCTATTTGCCCTCGATGCATCCGAAAAGCAGAGTCGATCGAAAACGATTCCGGTGATTGCAGCATTCCTGCTTTTCGAGATGCTTCTGGTAACCGCATTCTCCGCTCATAAGCTTGGGCTGCTTCAGGTCTTCTTCGGCCTCAAAGACCAGCGAATCCTCGCAAGCTGCGGCATCGCGTTCATCGTGTTTTCATTCGGCCTTCTGGCCTGGAGGATCTTCTGTCCAAAATTGGCACTGTCAGGATTTCGGATGCAGGGTCTCTTTCTTCTTGCGATCGTCTTCTTGCTGAACGGCGTGAATCTGGATCGGATCATCTCACAGACCTACCCGATTCGCTACTACATCGATGGACGCGCTTACTCCGATTACTCCTACCTGCTCGGTAACTCCTACGACAATCTGGATGAATGGCCGCGCATCATGGAAGAGATGGCGCATGTCCGTCCACCGCATCCAAATCGCGGATATTTCTGGGGATACGAAAGCGCATCCCGGAGCGATCTGTTCTACCTCGAGTACAACCCCCTGTGCCGGGACCGATCCTCAAAGCGCGTCGTCGAGGACGAAGGCGTCAAAGTCGTGCTGCCGACGCGTCTCTTCCTGCGGGCTTTTGACAAATACGGAAAGCCAAGCGTGCCGCCGCCCCAGGCGCCTCCGAAGCCGGCTGACGAGGAGGATGCCGAGGAGACGGTGTTGGCAGTTTCATCCGCGTCCCAGTTCAGTCTGAGCCGATCCCTGGACTTCAATCTGCGGGAGTACAGGGCTTATGTCTATGCGAAAGCGCATCCGGAAGAAATGAGCCGGTTCAATGATTTCATGAACCGATCCTGTGCCGAAACCCCTTGACAAATAGGCCGAGGGCTTGAGTTCTAAAGAAATAGAATTCTAAACGGAACAAGGCATGTCTTTCACACAAAGAATCTTCTCCAGTTCCCTTGGGCGCAAATACATCATGGCCATCTCCGGTGTGCTGCTCATGGGATTCCTTGTCGTTCATATGACAGGAAACCTTCTCGTCCTAAGCGGACCGGACGCGTTCAACGCGTACGGACACTACCTGAAGTCACATCCGCAGCTGCTCTGGCCGGCTCGAATCGGACTTCTGGTTTTGTTTGTTCTCCACGTATATTCTGGAATCGCGCTCGCGCGCGAAAATCGCATGGCGCGGCCGGAAGCATACGCATTCAAGAAAACCATTCAGGCGACACTGGCTTCGCGCACGATGGCGCTGACGGGACTGCTCGTCCTGACCTATTTGATTTACCACCTGCTCCACTTTACGATCGGAATTGTTCAACCTCAGTATTTCTCGGGCGTTGACGGTCAGGGACGGCATGACATTTACACGATGTTCGTCCTCGGGTTTCGCAATCCGATCATCTATGCTTCGTATGTCGTCGCGCAGATTGTTCTCGTAACGCATCTGAGCCATGCTTCGCGCAGCTTCTTCCAATCCATGGGCTGGAACCAGCAGCGATTCTCTGGCGCCATCAAAACCTTCTCTCTCGCATACACGGCCGTTATCTTCATCGGCTTCATGGCTCCGCCTACGTGTGTGCTTCTGAACATCATCAAACTCCCAGGAGAACTGTAATGGCTTTGAACTCGAATATTCCCTCCGGGCCTCTGGCGGAAAAGTGGGACAAGCACAAGTTTGATCTGAAGCTTGTAAACCCTGCCAACAAGAGAAAATACGATGTAATCGTCGTCGGGACAGGTCTTGCCGGCGCGTCGGCTGCCGCAACGATGGCGGAGCTCGGTTACAACGTAAAAGTGTTCTGCTTCCAGGACAGTCCCCGCCGCGCGCACTCGATCGCCGCTCAGGGCGGGATCAACGCTGCGAAGAACTACCAGAACGACGGTGACAGCACTATGCGGCTGTTCTACGATACAATCAAAGGCGGCGACTTTCGCGCACGCGAAGCCAACGTGTACCGCCTCGCACAGGTCAGCGCGAACATCATTGACCAGTGTGTTGCGCAGGGCGTTCCTTTCGCGCGCGAGTACGGTGGAACGCTCGCAAACAGATCCTTCGGCGGCGCTCAGCTTTCGCGAACATTCTACGCGCGCGGTCAGACAGGCCAGCAGCTTCTTCTGGGCGCCTATCAGGCGCTGAGCCGCCAGATCGGCAAAGGCGCGGTGAAGATGTATCCGCGCACAGAGATGCTCGACGTCGTTACACACGAAGGCCGCGCGCGCGGCATTGTGGTGCGCGATCTCGTCACAGGAAAGATCTCTTCGCATTCCGGAGCCGCGGTGGTTCTTGCCACCGGCGGATACGGGAATGTGTTCTACCTTTCAACGAACGCAATGGGCTGCAACGTAACCGCAACCTATCGCGCATACAAGAAAGGCGCGTTCTTCGCGAATCCCTGCTACACGCAGATTCACCCGACCTGCATTCCCGTCAGCGGCGACTATCAGTCCAAACTGACGCTGATGTCAGAATCGCTGCGCAACGACGGGCGCGTATGGGCGCCGAAAGCGAAAGGCGATAAGCGCCATCCGAATGACATTCCAGAATCGGAGCGCGACTATTACCTGGAGCGGGTCTATCCGAGCTTTGGAAACCTGGCGCCGCGCGACGTCTCTTCCCGTCAGGCGAAATATGTCTGCGATGAAGGCAGAGGAGTCGGCGAAAGCGGTCTGGGCGTCTACCTGGATTTCAAAGACGCGATCAACCGCCTGGGCGAAAGCACGATTCGCGAACGTTATGGCAACCTGTTTCAAATGTACGACCGGATTACCGGCGAAGACCCGTACAAGCAGCCCATGCGAATCTATCCAGCCGTTCATTACACAATGGGCGGACTCTGGGTGGATTACAACCTCATGAGCAACCTGCCGGGTCTGTTTGTAATCGGCGAAGCGAATTTCTCCGACCACGGCGCGAACCGCCTCGGCGCGAGCGCGCTCATGCAGGGCCTGGCGGACGGCTACTTCATTCTGCCTTACACGATTGCGAACTACCTGGCGCAGGTCGGTCCTGGCAAGCTGCCGGAAGATCACGCTGAGTTCAAGAAGTCGGAACAGGAAGTTACGGACATGACGAACAAGTTCCTGTCCATCAACGGCAAAAGGTCGGTCGATTCCTTCCATAAAGAACTCGGCAAGATCATCTGGGAATACTGCGGCATGGCGCGCAATGAAGCCGGCCTGAAGAAGGCGATTGCCCGTATTCCGGAAATCCGCGAGGAATTCTGGAAGAACGTGAAGGTTCCCGGCAGCGGATCAACGCTCAATCCTGAAATTGAGAAGGCAGGCCGCGTTGCCGACTTCCTCGAATTCGGCGAACTGATGTGCCGCGATGCTCTGCACCGCAACGAATCGTGCGGCGGCCACTTCCGCGAAGAGTATCAGGAAGAAGGCGAAGCCAAGCGCGATGACAAGAACTTCTGCTACGCGGCAGCGTGGGAGTACAACGGCAAGTCGGAGCCAAAGCTCAACAAAGAGCCTCTGGAATTCGAAAACATTCACCTGGCTACGAGAAGTTACAAGTAAGGAGCCATATATGTATTTAACTCTTCACGTCTGGAGACAGAAAGACAAAGACGATCCGGGCCGCATGGTCGAATACAAGATCGGCGACGCAGAAGGCATCAATGAGCACATGTCCTTCCTCGAAATGATGGACGTTCTCAATGAGAAGCTCATCGCGCAGGGTGAAGAGCCTGTGGCGTTTGATCACGACTGCCGTGAAGGCATCTGCGGCATGTGCAGTATGGTTATCAACGGCGTTCCCCATGGTCCGGAAAAGGGAACGACTACGTGCCAGCTTCACATGCGCAAGTTCAAGAACGGCGACACAATCTTCGTGGAACCATGGCGCGCAAAGGCGTTTCCTGTAATCCGCGACCTCGTGGTGGACCGCACTCCGTTTGACAAAATCGTGCAGGCCGGCGGGTTTATTTCGATTAACACTGGTAATGCGGTCGATGCGAACAGCCTGCCGATTTCCAAAGTCGACGCAGACCTGGCGATGGACGCAGCCCAGTGCATCGGTTGCGGCGCCTGTGTGGCGGCCTGCAAGAATGCAAGCGCCATGCTCTTCGTTGCGGCCAAGGTTTCCCATCTGGGTCTTCTGCCGCAGGGCCAGCCCGAGCGTGAACGCCGTGTTCTTGCGATGGTAAACGTAATGGACGAGGCCGGTTTCGGCAACTGCACGAACCAGTTCGAATGCGAAGCAGCCTGTCCAAAAGAAATCAGCGTTGATTTCATTGCGCGCATGAACCGCGACTACCTCAAGGCGGCGGTCAAAGAAAGACCGGCCCGCCAGGAGATGGGAGCCGGCTGATTTGCGGCTGAGAGCGGTCCTCCTGCTTGCCTGCGCATACGGTTCAGCCTGCGCCAAAGCGGGCGTGCCGGAGGACCATTTGCTCTTTTCTTCATTACTGAGTTTCCGCTACTACGGACCGAAGTTTGCGCTGGCGGGGTTTGGAAGTCCGTCAGGCATTGCTTCGTATGCGGTTTCGTTGGACGGGCGGATCGGTGAAGTCTCACGCGTAACTGTCGGGAATTTTCCCGTCGCTATGTCTTTCGATTCGTCCCTGCGATTTGTGAGAATGTCCTCGAACAGCGGCGGCGGATATGTAGACTCTCTGTCTTTCAATCGCGATACGGGCGTTCTCTCACTGGTTCAAGAACTTCCGGCAACCGGGACGGGCGTCGTGGTGTTTGATCATCCTCTCTACAGCTATGCAATCAATGTTGTAAGCACCCAGATCAATGTCCATCCGGCAAGCGCATCCGGCACCCTCGGGACCGCCGTTGCATATGATGCCGGACAATCCTTTGCAGGCGGGAAGATGTCGTCTAACGGTATCTTTTATCTGGCAAGCAACGCCGCTGGCGGGTCCGTGCGCAGTTACAGGATGGATGCTTCAGGAGTCGTGACCCTTGTGCAGTCTCTTGCGACCGGCATCACGAATCAGGCAGCGGTTGGTCTGCATCCCTCCGGACGTATCCTTTACGTTGCGAACAACAACGCCACAAGCCAGGTGGGGATCATTCTGCTCGATGGGTTTGGAGGCATGACCGGACCGTCGTTCTTCACGTTGTCCGGCGGCGCCGGGGGAACGAATTTCGCATTCGACCCCGCAGGACGATATCTGTTTGCCGCGCGCAGCATTGCTTCGCAAAATCTGCAGACTTACGCGATCAACCAGTCATCCGGCGCGTTGACCCTGCTTTCCACGGCCACTTCAGGGACGGGCCCCGGCTCCATCGCGGTGGATTCTGCCTCCAGATTTCTCTTCCACTGCGATCCACCTTCCAACCAGATCCGCGTATACAGCTACAACGAAGGCCTGTTGTCGCCGGTCACCGGTTCCCCTTTCTCGACCGGAACGTTGACCAACCCTTCCTCGCTGGCTCTCGTCATGTACGAGCAATATGCCTTCGGACCGGTGCAGTTCAACCAGTAGTTCCCGTTTTTTCGCACACGCCCGGTCATGATTCTTTTTATTTACCGTAGACAGCCCTGACAGAGAACCGGAAAAGCAATGTCCCAGATCGCTCTGCCGCAGCCCGGATCGCAATTGCAGGGATCCAATTTCCTGACCCGGCGTATCAATGGGTTCTTTCTCGCATCGCTGCTATTTCATGGAGCGATTGGGGCCGGTATCTGGCTGTATCTGCACGCCTGGCCTGAAGAAGAGCACTATGTGGCCACAGTCGCCCTCTATATGGGCGACGCGGAAAACGACCGCGAAACGACGGGCCAGGGCAAAGGAAACAAAGACGCGCCCAAAGATGCAAAGAAAACGGGCGATGACTTTGGAACGGGGCCAGCGACCAGCAGTTCATCGGTCGACTGGGGAACGGCGTCGGATCCCTCTATCGAAGGCGGCAGCCGCTACGCACCGGACCTCTGGATCGACGGGAATCTGGAGGATTTCTATCCTCCGCGTGCGAAGCAGGCCAATCTGCCGAAGGTGACCGTGCGCATTGCTCTCTACATTGACGCGACGGGAAAGATCCGCGAAGTCCGTGTGGGCAGCATTCGGAGCCCGGGCAACGCGCATGCCCCTTATGAGGCGGACTTTCGCCAGGCCGCGCAGACGATTGCTCTGACGCGCATGCGGCTTCGCAGCGCAGGCTACAAGAAAGACGGGCGGCCCGTGGATTTTGTCTGGGACACCGTGATTAACTTCACGCTCCAGTAAGGCGAGAAAGAGACGTTAGCCGCTCAATCGCTCAGAGCAACTTCAATCAGCGTATCCACGTCTTCCGTCACGACGGGCTGAATGACCAGATTGCTCTTTGGTTTCATGATCGATTCCATGAACGAGTAGGCGAGTGATTCCGCGGGGACTCGTGCGACCACGGCAGCCGGCAACAGGAGCGAAAAGCTCACGGCAACGAATGTATTTCGAATGCGTCTTCGCTTCTGCACCCGGCCCACGACCATGCGAGCCATGCTGCACGTCCATTCGTGACTTGCGCATCTGCGTTCAATTTCTGTTTGAAGTTCACTTGAGTGCATGGGGCTCCTCCTTCTCCATCATCTTCCTGAGCATCTCGCGCCCTCTGTGGGCGCGCGACTTAACGGTTCCAGGGCTGATTTCCAGTTTGTCGGCAATTTCCTTTTCGGAAGATCCGCCCAGATACATTTTAATAACCTGCATGTAGCGCGAAGGAAGCTGCCGGACCCAGCCCATCAGCTGTTCGCTGGTTTCGGTGGAGATGCTTTCCTGCCCTTGTTCCGGTTCTGCCTGCAGGCGTTCGCGCTTTTTGTCTTCGCGTCCGAGCTTCTCATTCATGCGAATCGATTCATTGCGCGCGATGGCGTAAAGCCAGGTCGACAGGGCGGAGCGGCCTTCGAACTGTTTTTTCTGAAGACTCTTGTACGCGCGAAGATACGTCTCCTGCACGACATCATCGATGGCATAGAGAAAGCGCGGATAGAGATTCTTCTCCACAGCGGAAAGCACGACATTCTTCGTGCTTTCTACAATCTCTGTGAACTCGGCTTCCGTCATATCAGATGGGAGGCTCGTGCGATTTCAAAAAGTTCTCCATCTTCTTTCTGAGAATCTTCTTCTGCTCGTCATTCAAGACTGCGTGAAATTCCGCGAATTTGTCGATCAGGAACACTCGACTTTCTTTCATTTCGCCGACATGCGAATCGAAGACCCGGTTGAGTTCTGCGCGGTCCACCTGCTTCGCATCGACCTGACTGAGAATTGCATTGTGCAGAGCCTCGCGGCCTGATGCGGATGCGGCCCTGTGTTTCAGAACGTCATCTTTGATTGCGTTGAGTTTCGCAAGCTGGCTCTGATCCAGGTTGAGTTCGCTTGCCAGTCGTTTGACAACCCACGCGGCGCGCGTTTCGGGAGACCCCATGGGGCCGTAACAACGCCACAGATACGCCCCGCTTCCAAGGGTGAGGCCGATTCCGAGAACCAGACCTCCAATGCCAAATCCAATCTTGCTGTTCATTTTCCCTTCTCGAGCGTAAGACCTGCCGGGGAGCGCCCCCGTTCCCCTGTTCCGCAAAAATAACGCCGACTTCCCGGGCTACATAGCAAAAAAAAGACCTTCCGGTTGACCGCCCGGGAGCGGATCGCTTCCTTTTCCCGTGCCTCTTGAAAGAAAGTTCCGACTCGTCTCTGACTACAAACCGGCCGGGGATCAACCTCAGGCGATTTCAAAGCTCGTCAGCGCCTATCAGAACGGCGAACACAAGCTCTGCCTTGTGGGGGTCACGGGTTCCGGGAAAACCTACACCATGGCTTCCTTTCTCGAAGGCGTTCAGAAGCCTGCGTTGATTCTCACACACAACAAGACCCTGGCGGCGCAGCTGTACCGCGAGTTCCGCGAATTCTTTCCCGAAAACGCCGTTGAATACTTTGTATCTTACTACGATTACTATCAGCCCGAAGCGTATGTGGCCGCAAGCGATACATACATTGAGAAAGACGCGTCCATAAATGAGGAGATCGACCGGCTTCGCCTTCGCGCGACTTCGTCGCTTCTTGAGAGACGGGATGTCGTCATTGTGTCCTCCGTCTCGTGCATTTACGGCCTCGGCTCTCCGGAGGAATACCGGCACAGTCTTGTGATGCTCGACCGCGGGCTCGAAATCGACCGGAATGACGTTATTCGGCAATTGCTTCATATTCAGTACGCGCGAAATGACATTGCTCCTTCGCGCGGCACGTTCCGCGCGCGCGGCGACACGCTTGAAATCTTTCCCGCATACCGCCAGGAAGGGATTCGTGTTGAATGGTTTGGCGATGAGATCGAGGCGATTTCCCTCTTTGATCCATTGACCGGCCGCGCGCTCGATAAGATGGAACGCGCAATCATCTATCCGGCCAAACACTTCATCACATCGCCGCCAAAACTCAAGGAAGCCGTGGAAGTCATCCGCCAGGAGCTCGAAGAGCAGGTCGCCTTCTTTAAGACAAATGGAAAGCTTCTGGAAGCAGAAAGGATCGATCACCGCACTCGATACGATATCGAAATGCTTACGGAGATGGGATACTGCAACGGCATCGAAAACTATTCAAGACCCCTTTCCGGGAGAAAAGCCGGAGAGCGGCCCGCCTGTCTGCTGGACTACTTTCCGGATGACTTCGTGGTTATTGTGGACGAGAGTCACGTGACGATTCCACAGATCGGGGGAATGTTTGAAGGAGACCGCGCGCGAAAGCAAACGCTGGTGGATTTTGGATTTCGTCTGCCCTCAGCCCTCGACAACCGCCCTCTGAACTTCAAAGAATTTGAAAGCCTTGCGAAAAACATTGTGTTTGTGAGCGCCACGCCCGCGGACTACGAAGTGAAGACGGCTCAGACGCGCGTCGAGCAGCTGATTCGGCCGACGGGCCTGCTTGATCCCGAAGTAGAAGTGCGCCCGGTTAAGAACCAGATTGAGGACCTCCTGCTCGAAGTTCGCAAACGAGTCGCTGCAAACGAAAGGGTTCTGATTACCACCCTGACCAAGAAGATGGCGGAAGATCTGTCCGATTACCTCTCCGACCTTGACATCAAGGTCGCCTATCTGCATTCCGAGGTGCAGACCTTTGAACGCGTCGAAATCATTCGCGATCTGCGAAAAGGCAAGTTTGATGTGCTTGTGGGCGTCAATCTGCTGCGCGAAGGCCTCGACATTCCGGAAGTTTCACTCGTTGCGATTCTCGACGCTGACAAGGAAGGATTCCTTCGCAACGCGCGCTCGCTGATTCAAACCATGGGCCGGGCGGCGCGAAATGTGAACGGCAAAGCAATCCTCTACGCCGACCGCGTGACGCCTTCGATGGAAAACGCCATTGCGGAGACACGACGCAGGCGCGCAGTTCAGGCCGAACACAACGAAAAACACGGGATTACGCCGCAAACCATCCGGAAGGAAATTCAGGACATCATCGAACGGGAAAATATCGCGGATACAGAAGAGCAGATCGTGGCTGAGATCGGTTCACAGCTTTCGATCACAGATGAGATGACGCCCAGGCAGAAGATCGAAGAACTGCGGCGAGCCATGCTTGAGGCAGCTGCGAACATGGAATTTGAAAAAGCAGCTCTGCTTCGCGACGCGATGGCAGCGGTGGAGAGCGGCGAGAAGATCGATTTCAAAAAACTTGCGCAGGGAAAGAAGGCCGCAAAAAAGCAGGGGCAAACCGTCCCGATGAGAGGAAGGCGCAGGCGCTGATGGCAGTTGCCGAAATTGCAGGGAAAGTGCCCATCAAGCTGTGGACCAGCGTGGATGAGCTGGAACCGGATGCAATGCGGCAGCTCAAGAACATAGCCGCGCTTCCCTGGGTGTTCAAACATGTTGCCGCGATGCCCGACGTTCACCTCGGAATTGGAGCGACGGTGGGCTCTGTCATTGCAACGCGCGAAGCAATTTCGCCGGCCGCTGTGGGCGTTGACATCGGATGTGGAATGGGCGCCGTTCAAACGAATCTTCGCGCTTCAGACCTGCCCGACAGTCTTGGCGCCATCCGCTCTCGCATCGAGGCTAACATTCCAGCAGGTCACAGGGAGCACGCGGATCCCAAAATTCGCAAAAGAGAAGAGCAGCTATTTCGGGAATTTCGAACGCTTCATCCAAAAGTCCAGCAGCTCGAAAAGAAAGCCCTGCATCAGTGCGGCACACTCGGAGGCGGAAACCACTTCATAGAGCTCTGCCTGGATTCGGAAGAACGAGTCTGGCTCATGCTTCATTCTGGATCGCGTAACATTGGCAAGACGCTTGCTGAAATTCACATAGCAACGGCGAAGAAGCTCGCCCACAATCAGAATCTGCCGGATCGCGACCTGGCCGCGTTCCTGGCGGGAACCCGGGAGATGGAAGATTATCGACGCGACCTTTACTGGGCGCAGCGTTATGCGCTCTTGAATCGAGAGACCATGTTCGAAATTTATCAGGACGTGATCCGCGAATTTTTTTCCGAAGCAAAATTTCAAAGGCCAATTCTATGCCACCACAACTATGTAGCCGAAGAGTTTCACTTCGGAGAACATGTTTTCGTGACTCGCAAGGGAGCCATCCGCGCGGGGAGAGGTGAAATGGGCATCATCCCGGGTTCGATGGGAACAAAATCGTTCATCGTTCGCGGTCTCGGGAATGCGGAATCGTTTGAAAGCGCGTCGCATGGAGCCGGCCGCCGCATGAGCCGGACCCAGGCGCGCAAATCGTTCACGGAGCGGGATCTTCGGGAACAGACGGCCGGTGTTGAATGCAGAAAAGACAGCGGCGTCCTCGACGAAATTCCTGCCGCGTACAAGGATATCGCGCGCGTCATGGCGAACCAGTCTGATCTGGTCGAGATCGTCCATGAGCTCAAGCAGGTGCTC
>CAZUJO010000008.1:25430-29541 GCA_964619995.1 uncultured Leptospiraceae bacterium | reverse complement strand
AGGTAGAATACGCTTCGTTTACAAAAGATGGCTTGCTGCGCGAGCCTGTATTCCTTAGACTGAGACCGGATCTAAACTCCGCTTCCGAGGACGGCAAGAAAGGCCGATAATCAATCATGCGCTCCATCTGGAAAGGCCACATCCGATTCTCCCTGGTTACCATACCGGTTCGGATCTACAATGCAATCGAGACTTCTGAAAGCATTCGATTCAATCAACTGCACCGCGACTGCAACGGCCGGGTGGGATACGAAAAGAAATGCAAGAAGTGTGAAAAGGTTCTTTCAACGGATGAAATCGTCAAGGGATACGAGTATGAGCCGGATCAGTATGTCGTATTCGAAGACGCAGACTTTGAAAAAGTAAAACTGAAGAGCACAAAGGTCATTGAGATCGAAGGATTTGTTGGAGTGGACGAAGTTCACCCGACGTTGTTTGAATCCCCGTACTATGCAGGACCCGACGGGGATGTTGCCGCAAAGAGCTATGCCCTGCTCTGTCAGGCGCTGAAGGATGCAGGCAAGGTCGGAGTGGGCAAAGTCGTTCTGCGGGACCGCGAAGATGTAGTCCTGCTTTCGCCGCACGAAAAGGGACTCGCGCTGTACCGGCTTCGCTATCCGGCGGAAGTCCGCCAGATGAAAGATGTTCCGCAAATTGACAAGCTCAGCGATGCCGACAAAGAGCAGCTGAAGCTCGCGCGAAGCCTCGTCGAGAGCATGGCCCGCCCGCTTTCCGAAATTGAATTGAAAGACAACTACCGCGGCGCGCTGAAAGAAATGATCGATGCGAAGGTTGCGGGCAAAGAGATCGTGCAGGTCGAAGAAGCAGAGAAGCCCACAATGGATATCATGACCGCCCTCAAGCAGAGCATTGAGAAAGCGGCGGCCATGCGCGGCGGTATGATTCCTGCTACCGGCGAGAAAAAAGCAAAAGCGGAGAAAGCAGAGCCAAAAGCCGACAAATCCGCGGCAAAAGGCAAGAACGCAAAAGCGCCTGAGAAGGCAAAGTCGAAGTCCCGAAAAGCGGGTTGATCCAGAGCCCCGGCCGGCATGAATCGGCCGTGGCGGAAATCATTCAGTTTCCAGGAGAGCACAGATCGCACCTGCAGCGCGTGCAGGCCGCGTACACACTGCGCGAAGTTCAAAAACAATTTGGAATCCCGGAGAAAATGCTGCGCCGCTGGCTCGACCAGGGCCTGGTCCAGATGGACGCCGAAAAAGAAGGCGCGCCTGCCTTCGGCATTGCAGCGCTGACGCAGTTCCGGCAGATTCGCGAATGGCGCGCGGCAGGAAAACCCCTCAAACAGATCGATGAAGAATTGCGCGGACAGCTGGATCTATTTGCGCCGCGCCCGGCTGGCATCCTCCGCCATCTGTCTGAAAAGCGAAGCGCATTTGAGGAAGGACTCATTCTCCTCGACCGCGGCGACGCGTCTGCCGAGAAATTTTTCCGGCGTGCTGCGGACGACGGCGATCACAGATCTGATGCGTTCTGCAACCTGGGGATCATAGAATTTGAGCGCGGCAACGCGGCCGAAGCCATGCAGAATTTCATTCATGCGCTTGAAGAAGAACCGGGACATTTTGAATCGCACTACAACCTGGCAAACCTGTATTTTGATGCGGGAGACATTCCACTCGCCCGCCTGCACTTTGAAGCGTCGGCGCGGCTCGAACCCGAATATGCGGAAACCTTCTTCAACCTCGGACTAGTATACGCGAGAACGGAGGACTGGGAAAACGTGCGTCGTTCATTTGAACGTTATGTGGCATTTGAAGAGATCGACCACCGCGATGCGGTGATCGAAATCCTGGAGAAGCTGCCGCAGAACCCGCCTGCCCTGCGAAAAGGCTGAATCTGCTAGTAGAGCAGAATGTTTTTCAGGATCCACTTTTCCCTGGCGTCAAAGTAGTCCTCGTATTCTTTCATGATCTGTTTCGCCATATCGGCGGAGAGAAAATCAACCGTCCGGGAGAATTTCATTTTCTTGTATGGCTCGACCCATTCGAAGATAAGGCCGCCTGGCAGTTCCCAGATTTCGGCTCCCTCCATCTTCTTTGTGTCCACGGTGGACTTTGTCTTGGCGCCGTGCGATTTCTCGATCTTCTCCTGAACCTTAGCGGCATCAATGAGGGAGAACGTCACTTTCACATGATAGAGCTGCGCCTCGGTCTGCTCGTAGTCGGCATCTGTAAGCTCATGATTCGTGATGCGCAGAACTTCAATGGGAGTGCGGTAAAAATTGTAGCGGTACAGTACTTCATTGCGGCGGACAAGAATCGTCTTGTTCTTCTCTTCCATGAGGATCTCGACGCGTTCGGATTGAACGGCAGCCGTCGAAAGATTCTTCAGGCGTGTCTTCACCTCGGCATACGTGGCTTTCCAGGGCACCTCAGCGAATCCCGGTAAACCAGAAACGGCCGGAGTCGTGCGGTCCGGAGCGGCCGGCTGTCCGGGCTGGGTCTGACCCATCGGCGCAGGCTGCGCGGGCTGGTTGATATCGACTTCGCCGGTGCGCCGGTCGCGGATGTTCTCCGTTCCCTGGGCCAGGAACTGGCCCGGCTCGTCCTCAGGCTCCTTCGCCAGGAGTGGAAGACAGACCAGGAAAAGCAAAAGGGAGCGCATAGGCTTATGATCGGTCATATGCAGGAACTCCTACAGATCGGAACTCCGGGGATGCTAGTCCTGCGGCTGGATTCCATAGAGAACGCTGTGGTGGCCGTCAAATACAAGCAAGCCTCCCGTAGAATAGTCCGGCACAAGGCGGACCGTCTTCATGACCTGTGAATCAGGCCGGAGAGGGAGCTTCTGAGCCCGCAGCGCGGCGAGAATCTTCTCCGAGCTGATCTCTCCGAGCTGCACGGCGCCGTCCTTAATCCGAATGCGGACGAGGCGGGACCGATCCCCCACAGTGAACCAGGTGTTCCGGGCATCATAGTATCCCGTCTGCTGATTCACTGTGCCCCCGGTGACGACACTGTAGTCAGTGCTGAACGCATACCAGATATCTCCATTCGCAAGCACCACAGGGCCCGTGATCGTCACGTCGCCGGTCGGCAGCTTGAGACGGGCCAGCTGGCGAACGTCGCCGTCTTTCGTTGCGCGCCAGAACCCTGCACCGTCGTAGAAGATCCAGCCGCCATCCGCATCAACTGTGCCGTTTGCGAAGATTGTGTATTTTGTTTTCTGCGAACAGGGCTGGCCCTGACAGCGGACGGGAATCGGGACTGCCTTCCAGCCGCCGTCGGCTCGCTCGAGAAAAAATGCGTTCGTTCCGTAATCCTTTCCGCCCGGTTTTTCGACGCCCTGCACCATCAGCCACGCGGAGCCGGACTGAGAAACGTACAGCCTTGATGCGGTTCCTCCGGTCTGGTAACCGTTCGCCGCGCGGCTGAGCTGGCTCATGCTTGCGAGGAGCTTTGATTCTCCGCCGCGTTCGAGAGAAAAGAACGCATTGTCATGATCGATATTGATGCCCACATACAGATTTCCCTTTTCGTCCACGCGAAGGGTGTGGATCGGCGAAACGTCCGCAAAGAAAAGGTCCACCTTCTCTTTCGAAAGCCGGTTCACGTTGATCATGGCTGCCTTGCGGCTCCAGTCGAGCTTTTGCGGCGCGCTGAAATCCTTGATCCTGTGAATGAACTGTGCCCGGTCTGTCGAGCCGAACACTCCGACGCTCGACTCAATGATATACAGATTGCCGTCTTTATCCCGCGCGGACATGACCATATCGGAGTCCGAGGCGCTCAGAGTTCCAAATCGCATACCACCTGTTACGCGAAACGAAACGGGCTTGAGCTCGGCAGACTGTGCGGTAACCACCCCGCTGACAAACTGATCGGACGCGGGCCCTGTTTGTTGAAAGAAGGAAGTCGAAGGCGTGCCCGACTGGTTCTCAGGCCGCGACGGCTGTGTGACCGCCGGTCGCGAGGGCTGCGAAGAGGAAATGACCTGGATTTGTTCAAATGCGGGCGATGTTTCTTTCGCAATCTCTTTGAAGAGGTTCGCGTTTTCTGCAAGGACCATCACGGCCTGCACACCGTCCCCGACGTTGAATGCATAATACATCACATACCAGACGTCCTGCGCTCCTTTTGTAACCTTGACC
>CAZUJO010000008.1:9530-25420 GCA_964619995.1 uncultured Leptospiraceae bacterium | reverse complement strand
ACCTTGACCTGTGCCGCAAAGGTTACACCGCTCTGTGTCTTTCCGCTTGCGATCTGCTGCGGATTCATGGTCACAAGCGTGCGTCCTTCTGTATGTGTTTTGATGAGCCGGTCCAGATAAACAGGCGCTGCAACTCCTGGCTTCGCCGAGGCAAGAAACACAATGGCTCCCTTTCCTTCGCGTTCAAACGCAGCGTATCCAGGCTTGTCCGTGCGCTTCCAATCGCCGGACACAGGCAGACTCAAACGGTCATACGAAATCCCCTCCGCGTGAAGCGAAGACGCAGTCAGGACGCACAGAGATAAGAGAACGAGACCCGCAGAAAAACGCATGCCTGATGGTTGACCCGGCCGCGGGCAGATGCAAGAGAAAAAATCAGGTCAATATTCGTCGTCAACCGGACGGCGCTTGAGAGAACCGGGCGAAGACTTTGCCGGCAGCTCGTCACGGATTTGATCGATCCGGAATCCAGCATAGCCGAGAAGGATCAGCAGATCCGGCAGCACGAAGAGAAAGGTCATCTCGTGATAGACGCCCCAGCAAGTGAGGTTGATCGACGCAATCGTGACTGCCAGTCCCACAAAGAATGGAACTTCGGCGGACAGCATCTTGAACAACATGCCGCCTTCGCCGCCGCGGTCGAGGGCGAAGTCCTTGAAGGAAGGCCACGCGATGTGCAGCACAAAAACGAAAAGCGCTGACTGAAAGAAGTAGTTTGGAACTCCCGCTTCCGCGTGATCCGGAACGTCTTTGATGACATTCTCAGAGAAAAGGCCGCCCATAAGAGTCAGAACCCAGCCAGCCGCAATGCCTGCGCCCAGCGCGCCAATCGCCAGACCGAGCTCTTCTTTTCTGGCAAGCCTCTGAAGGCGTTCGGGAATGATGTGGAGAAAATCGAGCAGTTCGTCGCGCGTGTAGGTTTCTTTTGCGCGGACGAGCTCAGCCCAGTACTGGACCACGAGCACGACGCCCATAAGAATTGAGAACAGTATAACCCAGACAATGATTTCCATGCGCTTATTTCTTCATTTCGGCCAGTTCGGCGAATCGGTCCTTATTTTCCCGGTCCGGGTATGCCGGAAAGGCCTTTACGTCGCGGATTTCCACATTCTTGAACGTGCTTTTGTGCATGAGCGCGACCGAGACACCCGGAGCAATGTCGGTCCAGTCCTCAAAGCTGAAGCGAAGGCCTTTGAGTGGCAGCACGCTGACCCAGAGCCGCCACTCAACGGGACGGCCGGATTCATCGGTGCGAATCAAGTAGGTGTCGCCCGGAGTTACGCCGCCGCTTTCGTAGTGAACTAGCAGATCTCCTGATTCCGTTTTTCCAAGCTTCGCGCCTGGCGAACGGAACTGAACAAATGGATTGAACCAGAAATAGTCATTGATATGGAAAGAAACGGCCTGCGCATGAGCTCGCTCCGCTTCCGCGCCGGTGATCTTCACACGGTTCTTATACACGATCGAGCGGCCCGCGCTGTCATACTGAACAACAAACTGATGGGAACCTGAAGCAAAGGTAACTTCGACCAGACCGCGCTTGAGATCGCGGAAATGAGATCTGCCCGCGGGAACAAAATAGAAAGACACTGCCGAAAGGCCGGAGTATGCTTCCAGTCCCACCCTCTTCTCGATGGTTCGCGCCAGAGCCTCACCGTCGCCGACAGAACTGGGCGGAGATTCGCGCCAGGACACAGTGGCCAGCGCGCCGAGGATCACGAGGATACTCGCATAAAGAAAGATGGCTTTCTTGGATTTGAAAATTCTTGGGATTCTGATAAGCGTGGTCTAAAAGCTGTGCCGCGATACGCAAATAAAAAAACTAAGCCTCGGACTCCTGTTTTTCCATGAGGCGCTGGTACTCGCGATGCAGCAGCAGAAGACTGTCTGCGAAGTCCTGGATGTTCAGGTCAAAGGCAGATCCATCTGCGGCAGATACGCGAACGAGGTGCGGCAGAGTCGTTTTCTCTACAGTATAATCGGGAAGCAGTTCAAGCGCGTCCACGACAAGGCTGCGGGCCTGGGAAGGGGTCAATTCATCGTAACGCCGAATCCGCGCCGAAAGAGCGTGAAACAGAACAAGGGAGAGTGCGCGCGGATCGCTCACTTCACACAGCGAACGTAGAGCGGCACGGAGACCTTATTGTAAGAGGTCTTTTCCCCGAACGTGCTTTCCGCGAAGCTCACTCCGTAGGCTTCGGAGTAATCGGTCTTGTTCGGGTTCGTGTCTCGAGTCCAGAAGTTCTTATCGTCGGGAGTCTGAGGGAAAAGAACGAGAAAGCTTGTGCGGGTCAGGGACGTGGTTAGAGAGAGCAATTCTGTGGAAGAGGGCATCCGCCATCCGGAAATCCCGTTCACGGCATAGCCGGCGCATGCTGTGTAAGCCGGGCCTGCGTTTGCATTGAGCGCTGAATCGTAGCAGGAGTTGGCGACGGAGCAGTATGCCATGCTTTGCGCGCCATACGTCGTAGACGAACCTGTGCCCGCGCAGTTGTTCAGTCCGGAATTCCAGACCTGGCCATACGAACACTTCGCAATCAGAAATCCGCTCGGAGCGGTCACGGTTCCGTTGTTGTTGTCGCGGAACGTGGCAAGGACGAGGAGCTTCGCGAAGTCCAGACTATCGTTTGAATCCTTTTTGCACGCGAACAGCGGCAGGAAGGCCAACAGGAGCAACGCCAGGTTTCGCATATGATTCCTCACTCTACTTATTAGACGACGTTTCGCCACAATTTTGCTCATTTTCTTCCAGGAATATGATCGAGGGCGTCCCCCGCATGATACGAGGATCGGACAAGGGGACCGGCTTCCACATGAGAAAATCCGAGTCCCAGGGCCAGTTCCTTGAGTTCCGAGAAGACCTCCAGGGGGACATACTCTTTGAGCGGAGCATGCGCATTGGAAGGCTGCAGGTACTGGCCGATCGTCAACAGGCTCGTGCCGGCGGATCTCAAATCCCGGATCACCTGCTCAACTTCTGAGATCGCTTCACCCATGCCGAGGATAATACCGCTCTTGGCGGCAAAACCGGCCACGCTGCTCTGCCTGAGGACGTCCAGGGAAACCTGATAGTTCGACTGGGGACAAATGCTTTTATAGAGGGACGGCACCGTCTCTACGTTGTGATTGATGATGCTCGGCGATTCGGCGAAGATCCGCTCCAGATTCTCGCGACGGCCCTTGAAGTCAGGGATCAGCACCTCGATGGTCGTGGAGGGATTCATTTCCTTCGCAGCCCGGATGACGGAAGCGAAATGCGTGGAGCCGCAGTCAGGCAGATCGTCGCGATCCACCGATGTGATTACGGCGTGCCGCAGTCTCATCTCGAAAATCGCCTGAGCGACTCTCTGAGGTTCTTCGGGATCCAGCGCCAGGGGACGGGCCGTTCGGATATCGCAGAAACCGCAACTTCTTGTGCACCGGTCCCCCATGATCATAAACGTAGCCGTTCCCTGGGACCAGCAGTGACCGAGGTTCGGGCAAGATGCTTCTTCGCAGACGGTGACCAGGCGTTTCTCTGCAATGACCTCGCGAACCCGTGCGGCCGGGGTCGTCTCCGGTGTTGCCATTTTCAGCCGCACCTTCATCCATTCGGGAAGTGCCGGCGGAGTCGTTTCAGAATAGCGCATCAGGCTCAGAGAAACCATTCCCCGGATCGGGTCGACGAAAAATTGCCTTGTCAGCCTTGTTCCTGTCCCGTTTGATCCACCCACCATGACATCACAAACCGAATCTTTCAGCCTGCTGCGCATCATCGGCCTGGGCGATCTGGCAGGCAAAG
This sequence comes from uncultured Leptospiraceae bacterium, assembly GCA_964619995.1. Taxonomy (GTDB): domain Bacteria; phylum Spirochaetota; class Leptospiria; order Leptospirales; family Leptonemataceae; genus JAEUSB01. The sequence goes on along the minus strand of CAZUJO010000008.1, from coordinate 21,639 downwards.
GCTTCCGGGTGGCCTTCTCGTTCTGGGCCATGGTCGCGATGACTTTTTTCCTGTTCGGTGATCAGAACCTGACCTCGAGCAACCTTCCGCGAATCGGCGCTGAATTCGGGATGGGGGAAGAGGAATATCTTCTGAAACTCGGATCGTATGTATCTGTTTGCTTTTTTATCATCGGCGGTTTGATGTCGATTGTCGGCGGCATGCTGACGGATATCTGGAATCGGAAAAACCTCCTCCTCGGCGTTGTAATCGTGGGCGAAGCCGCCTGCCTTCTGACGGCCTTCGCGCCGAACTACTGGTGGTTCTTGATCCTTCGCACGCTGACCGGCATTGGACTCGGTGGAATTTTCCCGATCATTTTCTCTCTGGTCGGTGACTACTTCTCGCAGGAGAACCGCAGCTCCGCTTCTGGATGGCTTGGACTTGCGATGGGACTTGGCATTCTTGTCGGACAGGTTCTCGGCGCTTCGCTCGCGCACGCGCAGGTGTTCGGGATGTCGGGCTGGCGCGCAAGCTTCATCATCATGGCCGCTCCGTCCTTTCCTCTCGCGCTTCTGTACTGGCTGATCGGCGTGGTTCCCAAAAGAGGAGCAGCGGAATCCGTTCAGGGCGCCGACTCCATTGAAGAAAAGCATACGATCACATTGAAAGATCTGAAGAATGTGTTCTCCGTTCGCACAAACGTGCTCGCGATCTTTCAGGGCATCCCCGGCTGCGTGCCCTGGGGACTTCTCTTCGTCTACATGGTTCAGTTCTACGAACAGGGCAAAGGCGTTCACGTCGATCAGGCAACGGCTATTGTAGCGGCCTTCGGTGTCTTCACCATCGTCGGTGTTTTCGTGGGTGGTTTTGTCGGAAAGGCGCTCTACCAGAAGAAGAAGACTCTCATGCCTCTGTTCTGCGGCATCTCCATTCTCGCCGGATGCATTCCCACGCTCTACATCGTGAACTACAAGCGTCAGGCGGACCTCGCGAACGGAAACGAGTTCAGCAGAAGCGGCCTGAAATTAAACGACACCTACTATTTCCGCGCCTCTGCGCTGCGCGAAACAGAAAGCGATTTCAGCCCGATGATGGGAATCGAGCCGGTTGCGCCTCAGGCAAACGCCGTGGAATCGATCACGGCGCAGACCGGAGACTCGCAGATTCAACTCAGCTGGTCGCCGGTCAAAGACGCGCGCGGCTACACAGTTCAGCTTTCAAAATCCGAGAAGGAATCCGCCGAGGACACAGAGAAAATCCAGGTGAAAGATCCGCGCTATACACATACCGGACTGCAAAATGGAATCTCGTATTACTACCGGGTATGCGCTCAGATGCCGGACGGCAGCTGTCCTCTGTCCGCAAGGCTGACTGCGACTCCGTCCGCCGCGCTGGCAAAAGTGCCGCAGAAATTCCGCTTAACGTGGGAAAACGCAACCGTGAAGCTTGGATGGGAGTCCGACGCGCCGCAGCACAAGGTCTATATGAACACGCGCAACCCGCTTGAGATCCTGATTGTGCTGATCATGGCCGTAATCGGCGGAATCATTGCTCCGATCGCTGGCCCAAACATCCGGGCCATCATCATCAACACGAACCTTCCGGAAAACCGGGGGTCGGTTCTCGGCATCTTTAACCTGGCCGACGACCTGGGAAAAGGACTCGGCCCGTTCTTTGTGGGAATGCTCATCACTCTCTTGCCGCGCGCAATGGCGTATAACGTGGCGGTTCTATTCTGGATTCCCTGCGCGCTTTTCTGGTTCGGAATGATGCGCACCATGGTTCCGGATGAAGACAGAGTGCAGGCCGCATTGCAGGCACGGACGCGCTGAGAGGAAGGCAAGTGAAGACGGCTGTATATCCCGGGTCCTTTGATCCATTCACAAACGGCCACCTGGACCTGGTGCAGAGGGCGTCCGAGCTTTTCGACCGTGTGATCGTCGCCGTCGCAATCAACTCGTCCAAGAACTCGTTTTTCACGGTCGAAGAGCGGCTTGAGATCCTGCGCGAAGTGCTCGGCGGAATGCCCGGCGTGGAAATTTCAAGCTTCCAGGGCCTTCTCGTCGACTACTGCCGCAGCCAGAATGCCCGCGCCATCGTCCGCGGATTGCGCGCCGTGACGGACTTCGACTACGAGTATGCGATCTATCAGCTCAACCATGACCTCAACGCAGAAGTCGAAACGGTCTTTCTTCTCGCCGCCAAAGAGTATTCGTTTGTATCAAGCACGCTCATCAAAGAAGTGGCGCGCTACGGCCGCAGCGTAGAACAGCATGCACCGCCGGCCGTCAGCCGCGCGCTCTTAAAGAAGTTCGGACACATCCGCTAGAAAAGATCCATGAAAGGTCAAAGCGCCGGCAGCCTGGACAGCGTTCTTGAAATTCCCGCGCCGGAGTTCATCATCTTTCGCGCGCAGACAGCCGGGCCGATGGCGCGATTTTTCGCCGTAGCTCTCGATCACATCATCATCTTCGTTCTGCTCTTGATCGCGGCGTTCTTTGCAATGGTTCTCGCCGCATTCGAAATGTCCGCCACTTCCAGCGGCGGTTTTGCAAGTTTCCTGCTCTTCATTGCCTTCTTTCTATTGCAGTGGTTTTATTTCTTCGCGTTCGAATGGCTGAACAAGGGGCGCACCCCGGGAAAGATGGCGCTCGGACTCCGTGTCATCTCGATCGATGGAACCGCAGTGGATGTGGTGCAGATTCTCATTCGAAATCTCCTTCGCATGGCGGACATGTTTCCGCTCAAGTTTCTGTTCTGGCTTCTGTATCTGCCGACCTACAGCATCGGCCTGATTTCGATGGTCGCAAGCGCGCCGCGCTTTCGCAGGCTCGGAGATCTCGCCGCAGGCACGATTGTGATCCGCGAATTGACTCCGGAAAAGGAACGCATGACGAAAGCGCCTGTCAGCGAAGATCTCGTGCGCCAGATCTCCTTTCGCATCCTTCCCTCCGCAACGCTGGTGCAGGCCCTTCATGACTTTGCTTCGCGCTACGACCGGCTTCATCCCGCGCGCCGGGCTGAAATTGCGGAGAGAATCCGCCCGGGCCTTGAGAGATTTACCGGAGAGCAGAATTGCACGGCCGAAGAGCTGCTCCTGGCATGCCACCGAAAACTGACGGAGGATTGAATGACGCCGGCTGTATTCATCGATAAGCGAAGCAAGGACTGGGACGAGCTTGAGGCGATGCTGCCGAACCTGGAGCGGAAGTTCCGCATTCCAACGCGCGAGCTTTTGAAGTTTGCCCGGCTCTACCGCGCCGTGAGCACGGATTTGAGCGTGGCACAGGCCTTTCGTCTTTCGCGCGCGCAGCAGTCGCGCCTCGAGGACCTCGTATCGCGCGGTCATTCTGTCCTGTATTCCATTCCAAGAAGAAAGTTAACCGACATTCGAAACTATATTTTTGTAACTGTTCCGGCCGCCGTGCGAAAGGACATCTTCGTGCGAATCTGCCTTCTGATCTTCTACGTTCCCTTCTTTCTTTCCGCGGGAATGGCATACTACTCGCGCCCTTTTGCCGCTGCGGTCGCAGGCGAAGCGGTCCTTGAAGAATACGGCGAAATGCATTCAGGCGAGCAGCGCGAAGTGCGCCTGGGCGATCTGGTAGGCGCAAGCGGCTTCTACATCGCCAACAACATCGGACTGAACCTGCTCACATTCGGCCTCGGAGCGCTCGTTGGACTTGGCTCGATCTTCTTCACTCTCTACAATGCAGTCTTCCTGGGAACGATCATCGGATATCTGCTGTCAACGCCTTCGCGCGAATTCATCTTATCCTGGGCGGCCGCCCATGCTCCGTTCGAACTCACTGCCATCGGACTTTCGGCAGCGGCCGGCGTTCGCATTGGATTCTGCCTGATTGCGCCGGGCAATCGCACGCGGCTGCTTGCGATCCGCGAAGAGGCGCTTGCAAGCATGCCCGTTCTCTACAGCGCCGCCATGCTTACGTTCTTTGCGGCCTTCATTGAGGCGTTTCTCGGTCCCTGGAAACCGGGTTTGAACGTGAAGTTCGCGCTCGGCGGGATTTCCCTTCTCGTGATGCTGGCCTATTTTCTGGGAAGCGGACGGAGCAGAAACGCGTGAATCTTCTGGACCTTCGCATTCCTCTGCGCAGACGCAGGCTCGTCGAAATCTTCGACCTGGCCCTGATTGTTCTGAAAGAAAACCACTGGCGCTACGGGCGGATTCTTTTTCCGTTTGCCGCAGTTTCCATTGCGCTCAATGCCTTGATTGCCCGGCTGTTCCAGGAATCGGTTCTTGCCAATGGCGTCGTCATGCTCGCGCTTCTCTTTGAGTCGTCGCTTTTGCAGATGCTTTTTAACGCTCTCAACGGACGCATCGTGTTTGAAATCAAGCCGCGCTTTCGGGATGTCGCGGCAGACACGCGAAGCACCGCTCCGATCTACATTGCGCGCATGGCAATTCTGAACACGCTCTACTACACGCTTCTCGTGCCTTTCCTGATCCCGCCCGTGCGCGCGCTCTTCACGCATTTCTTCATGGGAGAAGTGATCGTTCTTGAGCGGCTGCGGGGCAGCGCACTTACTTCGCGGGCGGCGGCGCTTTCGCGCGGAAATGGAGACAGAATCGCGGCCTACTTTGCGTTCTGCCTGGCCATGTTTGTTGCCGCGCTCGTTTCGACTGTGTATGCGCTCTCATCCCTGCGCGAAATGATGGGCGCCTGGGCAGACAAACACATTGCGTCGGCCGGCTTTGCGCCATCCGGCCTTGCTTTTCAGATCGTCTTCTTTCCCGCCGTTGCGTACTTCTGCCTGGCACGATTTCTGTTGTACCTCGATACAAGGATCGCAGCGGAAGGCTGGGACATCGAGCTTCTTCTCGCACGCGGACTCCAGGAAACAGAACAGGAGCCCGAGGCGCGCTACGAAAGGAGAAGCGCATGACAGCGCGCATTCGAACTGCAGCGGGCTTCGCATTGCGCACAGCCATTCTCGCCGCATTCATTTCAGCGCCGCTTTCTGCGGAACCCGAATGGCGCAAAGAGATGCCGTGGTACGACGAACAGAAGGGCGACTACAAACAGTACGGTCCCGAAGACATCCGGCCCTACCTGGAAAAGAAAGAAGCAAGACCCGCCCGCTCCGGATTCCACATCCCCGATCTCACATTTCTTGTGTATGCCGCAGCAGCTGCCGCGGCGGGCGCAGCACTCTATCTCATCGCGCGAAGGTTCCTGGATCGCATGCCACAGGAGGAAGAAATCGCAGAAGAGACTCCGATTCGGCACGTGGCCGTGGTTGACCTGCCCGAAGCAGCGCTGCCCGATCAGGATCTCGATCGTGCGATCGAGCGGCTTCTCGCGGAAGGGAATTTCCGCCGCGCAGGAATGCTTTTGTTTCAGCTCGCATGCAACCGGCTCAGATCGGCCGGGCTTCTCGATTTTCACGCATCGCAAACGCCCCGGGAAATTGCAGCCTCACCTCTGCAAGATCCTCCAGGCCAGGTTCTGTCGCTGGCGGCCAGGATATTCGAAGACTGCGCGTACAGACCGGAAGCTCCGTCGGGAGCTTCCGTCATGGATCTCCGCGACCGCATCCGCTCTCTGAACGCCTGACATTGGCGCCTAACGTTATTTTTTCTTCTTAAAAATGGACAGGATTCTGGAGAGTATGCCTGGCTTCTTTGCCGGCTCTCTCTGCGCGCGATCGCGTCCGCCGCGGTCACGGCGATGTTCGCGATGATCGCCATGGCCTCTGTCACGGCGACCCTGCCCGCCTCTGCCGTCGCGGGAATCCCTGCGCCCGCGCTCATCACGCCGACCCCGGTCATTTCTACGATTGCGTCCGTCACGCGCGTCGCGTCCGTCGCGCTGATCGCGTGAATCACGCGCGTCTCGCTGATCGCGCCCGTCACGTCCGTCTCGCTGATCGCGTGCGCCTGCTGGCTCGCGATCCCGATCTCTTTCGCGATCATCGCGCCCCGGCCGGTCGCCGCGGCCATGCCGCTCGGAACCAGGGCGCGCCTCGCCTCTGTCCGGCGCAAACCCGGGACGATCTTTGCCGCCGCGACGCCGTCTCTTCCGGCGTCCACCGTCGCGTCCCTCTCTGCTTTCGCCGGAACGCGCAGATTCTCCGCCGGACGGCCGCGCTTCGCCGTCGTGCTCATGCACGTCGCGAAACGGCGTAAAATCGCCGGATGGAAATTTCAGCAGGTTCACGTCCACAGTCGTAACGGGAATCTTCTTGGTCAGGTAAGCTTCAATGCGCGGCAGAGCCTCGTAATCCATCTCGCTGCAATAGCTGATGCTCACACCGCTGCGTCCGGCGCGCGCCGTTCTTCCGATTCTATGCACATAGCTTTCGGCATCTTGCGGAAGATCATAGTTGAAAACGTGCGTGATGTCGTCCACATCAAGACCGCGGCTGGCCACGTCGGTGGCGACGAGAACGCTGTACTTGCCCAGTTTGAAATCCTTCAGAAGGCGGACGCGCTTTTTCTGGTCGAGCATGGAAGAAAGCCCTGTCGCATGCACACCGTAACGGCGGAGTTGATTTACTATAGTAGACACATAAACGCGCAGGTTCGTAAACACGATCGCACGAATGCCGGGCACGGCCAGCACCTGATTGATCAGGTACGGCATCTTCTCGTCTTTTCCGAGGTGATAGAGATGCTGATCAATCTTGTCGACGGCGACGGTCTCCGCCTCAATGCGCACTTCCACCGGATCGTTCATGAAATCGGCCGCAAGACGCATTACGTAGTATGATAGAGTTGCGGAGAAGAGCATCGTCTGCGCTTCGCGCGGAACCTTCTTCATGATATAGCGGATGTCACGAATGAACCCCATGTCGAACATGCGGTCTGCTTCGTCGAGAACCAGAAAGTGCAGCTTGTTCAGGTCGATCTTGCCCTGCTTGATGTAATCAATGAGGCGGCCGGGAGTTGCGGCGATGATCTGCGGATTTTTTGCCAGTTCGTCTTCCTGCTTGCGATAACCTTCGCCCCCGTAGACGGCGCAGACAGAAACAGGACTGTGCTTCGTAAGTTTCTGCGCTTCTTCTGTAATCTGCAGACAGAGTTCACGTGTGGGAGTGATGATGAGCGCTGCAGGTCCGGGGAGCTGGTCTTTGAGAATGCGGTCGAGAAGCGGCAGCAGAAAAGCCACCGTCTTGCCGGTTCCGGTCTGCGAAATGCCGGCGATGTCGCGCCCCTGAGTGGCAGGGACCAGGCACTTTTCCTGGATTTCAGTCAGTGTTTCGAAGCCGGCCTCTGTGCAAGCGCGGATGATGTCGGGATGGATGTGCAGTTCGGAGAATTTCAACGTCAGTCGATTCCAAAAAAAAGGGCTTTCCTGTCCAGTTTAAAACGGTTTGAGCATCACAAGCAGAACGATCGCAATCAACAGCAGCGTGGGAACCTCGTTGAGAATGCGAAACCGGCGCGAGGGATACGTGCGGCCCTGAGCCAGCTGGATTCGGTAATACTCGGCCAGGAAGTGGTTTGCGAGAACGCCGGCCACGCAGACAAGCTTCAGCCAGATCCAGCCCATCTGCCAGAACGCATTCCATTCCAAATAAAGAAGGGCCGCGCCGAAAAACAGCGTGACGACCATGGAGGGACGCATGATATATTTGTAGAGCTTGTATTCCATGATCGCAAGCTGGCTGCGCACTTCCTGGGATGGAGACTCGCTGTGATACACGAACAGACGCCAGATGTAGAAGATTCCCGCAAACCAGGCAACAAACCCGATGATATGGAACGACTTGAACCACAAGAGCATGCGAAAGCAAGGCGCGGGTGCCTCCTGCGTCAAGAGAATCTAACGGACGCTCTCGCATGACTCTGCTCATCGACGCTTTCAATGTGATCTACAAGTTCGTGGATCTTGAGGAGCATATGGCGCACGGCCGTCTCGTCGATGCACGGCGGGGACTGCTTGAGCTTCTTTTTCAATTCAAGAAGAAATGGAAGAAGCCGCTCGACATTCACGTCGTCTTCGACGGGAGAAAGAACAAGGGCGACGCAACCGAAGCAGAAATCGTCTCCGGCATGAAGGTGATCTACAGCCAGGACCTGAGCGCCGACTACGTCATCAAACAGTTCATCAAACACAGCGCGCGGCCCGCAGACATACGAGTCGTTACTTCCGACAAAGACATCCTGGGCCATGCGAAAAAGTGGAAGTGCGACCGCATGACGTCAGAAGATTTTCAAAAATGGGTGGAGTCCATTCTGCATCAGGCGCCGGCCGCGGACGAAAAGCCCGTTTCGGATGACGTGGGCTACTGGCTCGGCATGTTCAAAAATAGAAAGAAGGATTCGTGATTCGGTTGGCAAACCAAACGACCGTTATCTGATGGGTGGGCGGAGGCGCTATGCCGGATTCCATGACACGAAGAGTCTTCCTGAAAAGAGCCGGACGGACATTCCTGCTCGTGACCGCGGCCGGTACCGTGCTCTCCACGCTTGACTGCGGAGGATCTATGGCCAGGAATTTGCGATTCAATTCTCTCGATGAGGCGCTTCAGGAAATCGACCGGGTCCTTGCAGCATCGGACGTGCAGACCAACGGCGCGTGGAATGTGTCCCAGATCTTTGTGCATATGGCGCAGAGCATCGAGTATTCGATGACAGGCTATCCTGAGAACAAACCTGCGCTCTTTCGAAAAACGATCGGACGCCTCGTGCTCGCAAAATTTCTGAGCCAGGGTTACATGTCGCACGGCCTGAACGATGCGATTCCTGGCGCGCCTGCCCTTGACCCGTCGCTTCCTGTAAAGGACGCCGCAGCCCGCCTGAAGAAATCAATTTCAGATTTTCGCCAGTTTCAGGAGAAACTGGCCATGCATTTCGTATATGATGATGCCACGAAGGACCAGTACGAGCGTGTGCACGCGTACCATATTGCGAATCATCTTTCCGCATTTACGATTCGTTGAAACAAATCGCGCAGATCTGGAAAGGCATCTCCGCTTTCACACAGGAGAGATTCTCGTCGCGCGGACTGGATCCGGCGATCCTTCTGGTTCTTGACGAAGAGCGCGCGCGCAACAGCTACTTCCTCAGTGTCTTTCGCATCGCAGCCTCCGCCGTGTGGCTTGCGCTTGCGCTCGGCCTGGGCCTCGGGGCCAGACAGAGCGACTGGCTTGTTCAGGCGCCGTGGGTCGGCGCTTACTTCACAGCTGCGATTCTCCTCTTTGCATTCGCGCGCAAAAACACTGCGATCCTCAGGTGGTGCGTGGCTGCGCTTGATATTCCACTGATCTATGTGGCGATGAGACTCTCCGTGATATCGGCGCCTTATCCGCAGATTGCCGCCGCTCTGACGACGGCGATCTTCATCATTCTGATTCTCCCTGCGCCCTCCGGAATCCATCACGGCCCAACAGTCATCGCGAGCATCGAAGCTGCAGTGCTCGCATCCTGGATTCTCCAGGACGCAGGAGTCCCATTTCCTTACTGGACGGGCACCATCTGCCTTCTGCTTGCGATGACCTGTTTGATCGCAGTCAATGTGCAGCGCCGCGTGCTTCACGTCGCGCGGCAGTACGCCCAGGAGCAGACGAGGCGCCATGAGCTCGCGCGGTATTTCTCCCCCGCTGTCGCCGAAAAGATCGTAAGCTCGCGCACCGAGCCCTGGAAGCACGAGAAGCGCGAAATCACGATTCTCTTCTCAGACATTCGCGGATTCACGTCTCTTTCTGAAACGCTCGAAAGCGAAGAGGTCGTTTCTTTTCTGAACGAATACCTCACAATCATGGTCCACATCATCTTTCGCCACGGCGGCACGCTCGACAAATTCGTCGGAGACGGGATTCTCGCATATTTCGGCGCTCCCATTCCCCAGGAGGACCATGCAAGGCGGGCGGTGCTCTGCGGCAGCGATATGCTTCGCGCCATGAAAGAACTCAACGAAGTGCGGCATCTGCGCGAAGAAACGCCGCTCGACATCGGCATCGGGATTCACACAGGCAAAGCCGTGCTCGGCGACATTGGATCCGACCAGCGCCGGGAGTACACGGTCATCGGAGATGCGGTGAATCTGACAGCCCGCATTGAGTCGATTACGAAGGAACTCGCGCGCCCCATGCTTGTGACCTCCGCAGTCGTCGAAAAGGCCGGCCCGGATCTCAAATGGGAAGCGGCTCCGCCAGTGCAGGTAAAAGGGAAGAAGGACCCGGTGCAGACGTTCTATCCGGCCCCCGGATAGAAATCGCCTAACGGGACGCTTTCAGTTCCGAGAAGTTAACGTCAATCTCTGAGGGATCGCGAAAAATCTTGAAGACATTCGGACGCAGGCCGCTGCCGAGCTTCGCCATGCGTTCCTTTTCATCCCCGTAAGCAGAGCGGATCCACACGCCGATGACGCTTTCCGGAAAACGCCGCGCAAGCTCCGTGTACGCTTCGGGATCCTTCTCGCCGGAATCCCCAATCAGAATGAACCGCCTGCCGGGCATGGAGCGAATGATCGGCTCTATCTTTTCCAGTTTGTAATCATATGGATCCTTGAAGAGATGGAAAAAATCCGTGTCCTTCATGCGGAAGCTCTTCATTCGATAGGCCCCCGGAGGGTAGATGGGCGCGGCAAACTCGGCGAGCTCCGGATAGAGCGCCCAGGGGGAAGCGGTCACATAGAAGAACGTGGCGCCGGATGACTCAAGTCTTCTATAGAATTCCGGCATACCGGGTGTTTCGCGGTACATGCGTAGAAACGTATTGCGCATGAGTTCTTTGCGGTCGCGCACATCGCTGATCTTGATCGTATCGTCTATATCGGAAATGATGATCGGTCCGCGATCACGCACGACTACGAGACTTCCATCGAACGCCGGACCTGCCGGGGATGCCTGCGCGGCGATCGGGACTCTTCCTTTCGCGCCATACTTCTGCACTTCCGCGTCTGTCAGAAACACTTCACCGTAAAAATGTCCGCCCGCGTCTGATGCGGACATGTCCACATAACGATCTGCTATGTGGACGCGCACGCGCTTCCAGCGCAGATTGTCAGCCAGAAGTAGGCGCGACCGGCGCTCGAAATTCTCCCGCTCCAGTTCGCTCGAACTATCGTCCGGCCGGACCATTGCAATCAGAGCGCGCCGGAGAGCAGAATCCATGTTTGAATCATGCACGTTGCCGTGAATCTCTGCGCGCCATCCAGAATCGGTCCGAACAAGCTCGGATGGATAAAACACAACCGCCTCATCCGGCTCAAGATCCGAAACAAACAGAGACTGGCAGCTTGCAGCGTACAGGACCGCCGCTGCCGCAAGCGCAGCTCGGATGAAACGCCGGGCAAACCGCTTAGGCCCCGCGGCCGGGTGCGTCACGGAATTCATTTCTTTTCTTTCAGGCCGACAATCACGGTGAACTCGCCTTTCTCCGTTATGCGATCTTCGGGGGAAATCAACCGGTACTCTTCGAACGCTTTCGTCATTTCTCTGCCGACGAAGACAGGGCGGTCCGGAAGCGCTTCGCGCACTTCAGCGAGCACCTTCGTAATGCGGTGAACCGATTCAAAGAACACGATCAACCCGTCGAAGTCGCGGTACGTTTCGAAAAATCGTTTGCGTGCTCCTGACTTGAGCCCGAGAAACCCGGCAAAGACGAAAGGATTCGGACGAAATCCGCTTACAGAAAGCGCGGCGGTCAACGCCGACGGGCCGGGAATCGGAATGATCGGAACTTCCGGCATCGTGGAGCGCACCAGACGAACCAGGTGGGTTCCCGGATCAGAAAGCGCCGGCGTTCCTGCGTCGGTGCACAGAGCAAGGCTCCAGCCTTCGCGCAGCTTGTCGAGGGCGTACGCTCCATCCTGCTCAAGCCTGTGTATGCGGTAGCTCTTCAGCGGACGGTCGATGTTGTAATGCCGGCAGAGAATACTTGTCTTTCTTGTATCTTCGCACAATATGAGATCGGATTCTTTCAGAATGCGCACCGCGCGAAACGTCATATCCTCCAGGTTGCCGATCGGAGTCCCGACGATGTGCAGTGCGGAAGACATATCAGGGCCGGCAGGGAGTACCGGTCGGACAGGAAGCGGAGTTCGTAGCCGCGCAGGAAGAAATCTGCGCGGAGGGAGCCGATTCAATGCCGGATCGCGTAAGCGCTGTCATGCGAAAATAGTAAAGTTCACAGTATTGAAATTGCTTTGTGTTCGGA
>CAZUJO010000008.1:0-9520 GCA_964619995.1 uncultured Leptospiraceae bacterium | reverse complement strand
GCTTCTATAATCGCCGCCCGCGCAGCAACCCAACAACACAAATCATTCAATTCACAATGCTGTTTTAAAAAATCTAAGATCAATTGGGTTGTTCACACGTGCACGCCCGCAGCCTCTCGCAGTGCTTGCAGTCGCTCCGACATGAGGAAACGTCGGGGCGGTTCCGGATGGCAGGTACGGGCCGGTTCCCAGTCCAATCAAAGTTCCCTGCGCTGATGTGGACGAGGACGTGATGTACAGATTATATCCCAGAAAGCCGTCTTCCTGGTTCGTAATGTAGTATTTGAGATCGTATTGCATTTGCGGATTCAGCGGGTCCAGGTTCACCTGCACCGGCTGCACGGCCACAATCGCCGGGGCTCCGACCGTTGAGAAAACATACAGAGGGAAGACAGGCTGGTTGGTGTTCGTGCCGCAGCGTAAAAAAAGTGCTGTGCACGCCAAAAGCGTGACACCCACTTTCCAGAACTCCCGTCCAAAACGTGTGGCTTGCCCGGCCATGGTTCATGGAGCGCCGGGAACAGGACGCGTCAACATTTATGCAGAATCGAATCTCCTACGTAGTTTTCGCCCTCTTCAGCTTTGTCTGGGCTACTTTGAGCTGGCCGTCGCATCGGTCCGGGTCCCACTCAGGCGAGCCTGGCAGTTCTTCAGGCGCGCTCGCGGCGCTGTTTGGCGGCAGTTCAAAGCCCGCGCCCGCGCGTGAGAAATCCATCTTTGAATCCGACTTCTGGCGGACCGGTGTTTCCGACAAAGCGATTCCGGACGAGCCCGGCACCGGCAAAAACCGCGACGGAGAACCTGACCTGCTTGAACCTGCAAGCGCCGGCAATCCAATCAATCCAGAAACCAATCAGCCGTATTCAGACGCAGTCATGGAGCAATTCGCGGAGCTGCGAAAGAAATTTCCAAACAACAGCATCATCCCGCGCAAGAGAACCGAAGCCGACATCAAAGCAGAAGAGCAGGAACGAGTTGAGATTTATTCACTCCAGGCGAAGGTCTATCAGAACCAGGCGTCCGCAGGAGACATCGACCGCTTCTACGATTACCAGACGAAAGGCATCCGGGACCGCCTCGATCTCTTGAACTACGTCCTCGAAGAACAGGGAAGCCAGATGTCGCCGGAGATTAAGTCTCAGTATGACAAGATTCTCACGATGAACAAAAACCAGCTGCAGAGCATGGAAGAAGCACGGACGCGCGCGAAAGCGCAGAGCCAGCGCTGACAAGAAACCGGAGTAGCTATGAAAAGACAGATCGTTTCACTTATTTCCTGCGCAGTCCTGCTTTCCGGTCTGCCGGCAGCAAGAGCCGAAGAAGACAAACAGGCGGAGATTGCGCCGGACTCCCGCATAACATCGGTTATGCTGGCAGGGGGCCAGGCCATTGTCAGCCGCACAGGCCGGATCCGCCTGCCCGCGGGGAAAAGCGTGCTCGTATTCAACCGCCTTCCCGTCAGCCTCGCGGACAACTCGCTGCGCTTCGGCCTGTCCACGGAAGATCGAATTCTCGATATACGACTCGATCAGGTTACAACGACAGAAATTGCCGATGAAGAAGCGAAGAAAGCGGAAGAGAATCTTCGCATCGCGCAGGCACGACTCCGTGAGCTCACAGACCAGTACCGAACGCTCGGCGAAATGGAATCGTTCGCGCGCGGCATCTCTGCTGACTCCTCTGAGAAAAAATGGGACGAGAAGAACGACCGCCTTTCGCCCGCGCAGTGGAAGCGCAGCATCGAATTCGTCGAAGGAACGATCGATTCCGTTCAGGCGGAGCAGCGCGAGCTGAAAGTCCGCATGGAAGCCGCGGAGGAAGACGTTCAGGTTGCTCTTGTCGTTGCCGAACGTCTTCTTTCCCGCAGAAATCTGGTATCGAAGCAAGCGCGCATAACGGTTCAATCGCAGGGGAAAGATGTCGATTTTAATCTTTCTTACAGGACGCCGGGAGCGGACTGGTATCCCGTCTATTCCGTCCGCGTGGCCCGCGCTGAGAAAGATCCGGTCCGCCTTTCTGCGTTTGCCCTGGTTCAGAATCGCACGGGCGAAGAGTGGCAGAATGTGCGTCTCCAGCTTTCCGCATCGAATCCCGAGGATCTGATCAGTCTGCCCGAGCTGCGCGAATGGAGAATCCGCACAGCAATGGTGGCCGAGCAGAATGTCGCAACACAATCTGCAGACAAACGACAGCTCTATCGACCGGCGCCCGCACCGGCCCAGGAAGCGCAGCGATTTAAGGAAGACTACGCGGCGAATGACCTGGCGCCCGCGAAACCGACCGGGGGCGTCACATCAGACATGCCTGCGCAGCCTCAAATGCAGGACCAGAAGGTGACAGATGATCTGAACAAAACCATGCTCAACTCGCGCACGACTCTCCGCGAATCGCAGGGAATTACGGCCGGCAAAGATCAGTCGCTCCTCAATCTTCTCAACTCCCGCGACCGCGCATTTCAGGACGGCGATTACGACGGCGCCGCGCGATACAGCGAGGAGTTCATGGGCAAACTCGGCAAGCTGCGCAATGAAAACCAGATGTTGTTTGCGCCGGAGGCGAAGGCATCGCGCGAAATCCGCGAAAAGAGCCTGACTGCCATGCAGAATCGGTCTTCGAACTTGATTGCTCCGCGCGCTCTGAGGGGCGCTGCGGTTTACGAAACACAATATTCAGAAACGATTCCGTCGGACGGAATTCTGAGAAAGGTCTCCCTGTTCGACGCAGACCTCAGCGCAGAGCGGGTCTATGAGTGCGCGCCGCTCCATCAGCCGTACGGCTATCTGACGGGACGGGTTGCCTACCGGAACGACAAACCACTGTTACCCGGTCCTGCTCAGATATTCTACGGCGATGACTTCACGGGTGAAGCCGTTCTTCCGGAAACAGGAAATAACCAGAAGATTGCTCTCTCTCTTGGAAGCACCGAAGACATCAAAGTGACACGCACAGAAAACCGCTTTCGCGAAACGGCCGGTCTGCTCGGGGGCGATCTGCGCTTCATAGTGGAAGTGCTGATCAAGATCAAAAACTCGCGCCGCGAACCAATCACGATCGATGTGTTCGACCGGATTCCAAAATCAGAAGACGACCGCATCAAAATTGAGGAAACAGGACTCACCCCCGCCCCCGTCGAGCGAACGCCGGAAGGCCTGGCCCGGTTTCGAATCGTCGTCGCCGCCGGACAGGAACAGACCGTAAGCCTCAGGTACACGCTGCGCCATCCGGCCGAAATCACGCCATCCGCATCCGAAGCAGGACCAGAACTATGAAGACTCAAATAAGATCGCTTAACGTCTATCAAGCGGGACTGATCGCCCTGGTTTTTTGCGGTTCTTTGAGCGCAGAAAATCTTCCGATACAAAATGTTCTGCTCTATCCCGACCGCGCACAGGTCACGCGAAAGGAAACTCTGCGCCTGAACGCCGGGAAAAATCGCATCACGGTTTCCAACGTAAGCCCGCTGCTTCTGCCAGATACGCTGCGCGCTTCCTGCGCCCCCGATTGCAGCATCGTGGAAGTATCTTCGCGCCTGGATCGATTTTCCGAGGCAGTGCGCCCGCGCATCCAGGAGCTTGAAAAGAAACTGGCCGCAATCAAAGAGAGAAGGGATGCGGCAGCGGCCGGGATCGGACGCAACCAGTACGTTTTGAATTTCGTCACACAGCTTTCGGCAGCGGCTTCGCGGGTCATCGGCGAAGAGACGATGCGGCCGGCCGATTCCACGCGGTGGACGAGGGCGGCCGCTTTCATCCAGAACGAACGGCTGACGCGCCGCCGGCTCATTCAGAAGCAGGAAGAAGAGCTCCGCAAGATCGATCTCGAGATGGCGGCCGTACAGAAGGAACTCGACGAGACACGCGCGAAAGGAGAGAAGACAGCCCGCACGATCGAAGTGCGGTTGAACTCAGCGCGCGCGCAGAATGCCGAGCTCCAGGTAGGCTACAATATCCGAGGTGCTGCGTGGAGCATTTCCTACGGTGCGCTGCTCGCAAAAGACGGCTCGGTTGAAATTGAGATGTTTGGAAATGCAGTGCAGTCCACGGGCGAAGACTGGAAGAATGTATCGCTCGGTTTCTCGACGGCGAATACGCAGAGGGGCCTTGAGCGGCCCAGGGTTCGTCCCATTCGCATGCGCGTGCTCGATCGTCCGAGCGGACGCAATTACAAACTTGAAGAACGCGAATCCGATGCGACCAGCGTGCCCGAAGCGCAGCCTTCGGAAGGACGCGAAACCGGAGGCATGACGGACATTGAGACCGGCGGGACCGCCCTGGTGTTCCGGGTTCCAGAACCGCAGACCGTTGAATCTTCGAACCGCGCGAAAAAGGTTCCGCTCGCCCGGTTCGTGCTCAAGCCGCTCGAAACCTACTACAGAGTCGTGCCGGCGCAGTCTGAAAACGCAGTCCTCGCGGTTCGTATGAAAAATGACCGCGTGTTCCCGCTCCTCGCGGGACCGGTGGATCTCTTTCGCGGCGGCCGATTCGCAGGAAAGACACGTCTCGCTTATGTTCCGGGAACGAGCGAATTCACTCTGGGATTTGCCGAAGACCGCAACATCGCCGTTTCGCGCGCCGTTACGCGAAATCGCGGAAACGCAAGCATCATCGGCAGTGGAAAGCTTTTCACACGCGAAGTGCGTTTTGAAGCGGAAAACCGGGGAACCAGCTCGGCCGATGTTCGCATTTTCGAAACCCTGCCGGTCTCAGAGCTCGAAGAAGTGAAAGTCACAGTTACAAATGACGGCGGATTCCGGGAAGAAAAAGCAGGTTCCGGCATCTATTCGAAGCGGATCACTTTGAATCCGGGCGCAAAAGTTCAGGCGTCGATCATATATACTGTTCGCGCTCCAGAGGACTTTCCAGATCAGTTGCTGGAACGATGAAATCCGTCAGTGTTGTGGGGATCGGATGGATCCCCGTCCAAAAATCAAGCAGCTCTCTCAAGGAGATGGGAGCCGCTGCAGCCCGGCTCGCTCTGGAAGATGCGGGCGTGGAGATGATCGATGCCATCTACGCATCGAACATGCTTGGATCTGAATTACAGAATCAGAAACACATCGCGGCTATGATCGCCGACGAGCTCGGGCAATCCGGCGTCGAAGCGCTGCAGGTGGACGCAACCTCAGCTTCGGGCGCCGCAGCTCTTCGCGCGGCGTTTCTCTCTGTTTCTTCCGGCGCATCGGATTTCGCGCTGGCAGTCGGCGTCGAGAAGATGGGGTCCACAGAAGAAGCCACACCCGTGCTCGCACGGGCCCTCAATCAGGAAGAAGAGTCCGGCGAAACAATGCTCAGCATGAATGCGCGGGTGATGGAATTGTATCTGAACGACCGCATACGCGCCGGTGTGCCCGAAGAAGAACTGCTCCGAGGATTCGCGCATTTCGCAGTAAACGCGCACACGAACGGCGCGAAGAACCCCGACGCATTTTTGCGAAAGGAAATGTCCCTTGAATCGGCGCTCGCATCGCGCACCGTTCAGGGAAGGATGCGGCTCTCCGACTGTTCCCCGATCTGCGACGGCTCGGCGGCTGTGCTTTTGTGCAGAAGCGAAATGGCGAAATCCTTTTCTGAGCAGCCGGTTCAGGTTCTGGCTTCTTCCTGTGCGACGGACCGCTTCACGGTTGCGCGCAGAAGAGATCCTCTCGCACTTTCTGCCGCGAAGCATTCCGCTGAAAAGGCGTTCCGGCAGGCAGCTCTTTCTCCGCGGGACATTGATTTTTTTGAAGTGCACGATGCGTTCAGCATCATGGCCGTTCTTTCTCTTGAGGCCTGCGGGTTTGCCGAACGAGGCATGGGTTGGAAAGCCGGGATCGATGGCTCGATTTATCCGCGCGGCAAACTGCCTCTTGCGACCTTCGGCGGCTTGAAGTCGCGCGGGCATCCGGTGGGCGCCACTGCCATTTACCAGGCATGCGAAATCGTTCGGCAGCTTCGCGGTGAAGCCGGCGAAAATCAGGTTTCCGGCAGAACCGGAATGATGCAGAGTATCGGGGGAGCTGGAACGACCCTTCTCACGCATATTTTTCAGCGCACGGATTGATACGATATGAGCGATATAGAAAAACTTCCGGAGGAATCCTTTACTCCCCGGGTCTCCGCAGCAGGCACAGATCAGATTCCGGTTGAGCCTGAAGACGACCTCCTGTCGGAAACAGACGTGCGCAACCTCATGGTCCAGCTGAGTCCAATGCATCTCAAAGACATCAGCACGATCGAAATGGGTGTGGAGAATTTCTTCGTATTCCACGACTCACCGGAGGCGCTGACGCATCCGGAAAGTCTGCACCATTTAAGCTCAAGGGACGTGGACTGGCTGGCAACGCGACGCGCAGTCAAGACATTCTTCTATATTACTTGCGACGGCGAGCAAAAGCGGCTAACGTCTCACAAGGTCGTCTTTCGGCCCGCAACCATGAAAGGGGAAGTATTGCTGCGGATCAAACGGGCGTGCATCCGCACATCTGCCTACGCGATTCTCCGACATCTGCGCTACAGGGAAAGCCTGCTCAGCAAAATGGAATCCTCGGGCGATATCGCCGTCTGGATGCGCAAGAGGTTGATGGGAGATTTTGCAGGAACAGCCATGCGCAAATTGACTGAAGCGCAAATCAGGAAGCTGCCCCAAATTTTTGAGCGATTGTCTTTTGAACATTTCCTCGATCAGGAGATCAAAACGGACCCGGAACTGAAACGCGGGATCTTCTATCTCCTCGTGCGGAGGCCCGACGGCAATGGATTCCTGGAGGAAGGCGTTTCACCGCCCGATGACGTGCACAGCTATCTGCTGCAACATTCTCACCGGTCGATTCTTACGCCTCTCTCGGAAGATTTTCATATCGTCGTGCCCGCTTTGTCCACGAACTCACAGCCCGCGAAAACCGAGATCGACTTCACGCTGGATCTTTACTGCGAAGCCGCACGCGCAATTCTCATCTCCGTGATGGGCGAAGACTCCCAGAGAGTTGAGTATGGAGAGCCCCTCGAACTTTACCAGATGATCTCCGCGCACAGCAGTTTCTACGACGACGGCAAGTGGCCGCGCGGCAGTCAGTTCCTGAGCGAACTCAAGATGTTGATTGAAGCAATGGCCGTTTCGGTGAAGCTGCGCCGCGAAGTTATTCTCGGCGGACTGGCAAAGCAGCTGCTTGCGCAGTTGGAAAATCGGTTTGAGCCGCTCATGCTCGACACGCACGATCTGTTTATGACCTTGACGGAAGATGTTCGCGAGCTGTTCCCTGATACAGGCGCCGCCGGCGGAGCGCTGCTCGCCATTCTGAAGTCCAATCCCGAACTCGCATTCTTCACGGAAAGACGCGGACCGGGAGCGCACGACCATACGTTTGTCATGTTTCGCGCGAACCTGCCGGCCGCATTCGTGCGCAACCCGGACAAGCGATCCTTCTACAACCTCGTTGCGAAAGAAAACGGCTACCCGCGCGGCATTTACGACTTTCTAATCTCAGTAAAATCTTCCGACCCGAAGAAACTCGTGGACCAGCAGCTCGAATTGTCGCGCGCAATTCAGGAATGGGAAGACCAGACGCGCGCACCCAGAGAGACACCGCGCGTTGGCTGGATTGAACGACTCGCAAACTGGATCCTTCGCATTCTTGGTTTTGGCGGTTACGACCGGAGAAAGACGGACCGCGGACGATCGGAAGTCGAAACTCATGCAGCCCGGCGCGTGCACCGCATGGCCATTCCGGCGCGGGCACAGAAAGCAATCGACTATGTAGACCGGAACAATCGCGGACTCATCTGGGTCGACGAACTCATGCCCTATCTGAACAAGAACTACGGCAGTGAATCCGAAGTGGCCCATCTGCTCACGTCGGATTCTCAGGATCGCTACGTGGAGGCAGATTCGCTGCGATCGATCCGGCGTGTCTTCCTTCTCCGGAAGAACCTCGAGAGCGCGGAATGGCGCCAGATCACCCTGGATTACCTCGAAAATCGGTTCTCCCCGGGCCCGGATGTGCGCGCTTTGATCGATTATCTGAAATCCCACCGGCCAGAATAACCGAAAATAAGAGGGTGAAGTCCGGTGTCTGGATTGCCCTCGCGACGGCGGTTCTGCTGACCGCGCTGTGGGACACGCAGGTGGTACTGCCATTCAAGATGCTCGTAGTCCTCGTGCACGAAATGTGGCATGGGCTGACGGCTATGGCGGCCGGCGCAACGATCGACCGCATCATTCTCCATCCCGGTGAATCGGGCGAAACCCTGGTTCGAAACCTGCGAGGAGTGTGGGGAGTGATGCTGTCCGTATCAGCCGGATATGCAGGAAGCGCGCTGACCGGGGCTTTGCTCCTGCGCCGCGGACTTGTGGAAAGCTTCGAGCGACTCATCCTGGCCGTTTTCGCAGGACTGGTGCTCTACATGACGGCGCTCTTCACAGCGCCCGGCGGCCTCGCATTTACGACGGGGCTCGGCTGGTCGCTCGCGCTTCTTTTTGCGGCCGCTCTGGGGGACCGCTACGCGCGGAATGCCCTGCTCGTAATCGGCACTGTCTTCCTCTGGTATTCGTTTTTTGATTTGTTCGATTTCACCCGCGATGCGCGCCAGACCGATGCCGGAATCCTTGCGAAATATCTAAAATCTCGCATGCAAATGACGAGCAGCATCCAGTATCTCAGCGTCGTCATCAGTTCGCTCTGGGTGCTGGGCATGCTCGGCACTGTGTGGAGCCTTCTGGGTTCGATCATCATTCTGCCGCCTGCACCGCAGAGCCCGGCCCCTGCGCCAGAGCCTCAGCCAAGTGGAGGTCCAGCATCGGCGCCCGCTCAAGCGACGGCCGGGGCTGGACATGCGCCGGCGCTCGCGCCCTCTTCACCGCCCGGTCCTGCGGGGAGTCCACCGGCTCCCGCTGCTCCGGCAGCAGCGCCTGCAACCGGTTCTCCCACGTCCGCCGTCATCTCCAATCAGGACATGGCTGAACTCATGGCCCTTCGCGCTGAGCTGGCAAAGGATAAGAATTTACAGGCAAGCCCTTCCCGCTAAACGGGTATGGTGAAAACTGCACTCGTTGCTGGCGGCGCCGGCTTCATTGGATCCCATCTCTGCGAGCGTCTGCTCGAGCGAAACTTCCACGTTCTATGCCTCGATAACTTTCAAACGGGACAGATGCAAAACATCCATCATCTGCTGGGCAATCGGAATTTCGAGCTCATCCGCCACGACATTGTTGATCCCATCCGGCTCGAAGCAGACTGGATCTTTAACATGGCCTGCCCTGCGAGCCCCGTGCACTATCAGGCGAATCCCATTCGCACAATGAAAACATCCGTTCTCGGCACCATGAATCTCCTCGGCATCGCGAAGCGAACAGGCGCCAGGATCCTTCAGGCAAGCACATCTGAAGTGTATGGCGATCCTGAAATACACCCGCAGCCAGAATCATACCGCGGAAGCGTGAATCCCATCGGCATTCGCGCTTGCTACGATGAAGGGAAACGTGCCGGAGAAACCCTTTGCTTCGACTATCATCGTTTTCATAAGGTAGATATCCGCGTGATTCGAAT
>CAZUJO010000007.1:0-30065 GCA_964619995.1 uncultured Leptospiraceae bacterium | reverse complement strand
CTTGAAATGTTCACTTGAGCGGATTTAGGCGGTCACTACCACCCCACCTTGTCAGGCTCCGCTCAAGCTTCTTATATTCTTGTTAGTATTAAGAATTCGATTACTGGAAGGAGAATTCTTATGAGTATTCTTTTCAATTTCTACGACTCGACATTCCCTGCACACCCCGCAGGCGCGGTATGATGAGAAATAGAGTCCAGAAGTTGATTCGCGCACGGTGTGATACATAGGGACCATTTCCTCAAATATAGATCAAACCAGCAAAATGGAAAACCGGTGCACAAACGGACGTGGCTAGCGCCAATGGCCGAACGTTCCGGCCGTGGCATGGCGTATTTTCCGCTCCACCCACGCATCCAAGTCCCTCCACATTCTCAGCTCGCCCGGATGTTCTGTCCTCGCCGAAAGCGCCACCTGAATGACCTCCTGAAAGGATACGGGACGAAATCGCATCCCGCTCACGAGGACCGATTCAATCTGTCCGCGAAGATCTCCAGTGTTCAGTGAGTCGGCTATGGCCAATCCCGAAGCATCTGCAAAGGCGATGAGGAATGCGGGAACAAGACGATTGCGCGCGGCGACGAGATGGCACAGGAGCACATTGCGCATCCATTGATACATCGAACCGGCAAAGGGACAGGGACGATACACGCCGAGAGAATCAAACTGTAAGACTTGGCCGAGGAGCTCCCAATACCGAATCCCTTCCCTCGTCAAGGCGCATTTGGCATCGTTAGGTGCCACGCCAAAATAGTCGAAGAGAGAATATCGGATTGGATCCGTCTGGGGCTCGTAGTTTCCATTGCATTGAGCAATACCGTCATAGTCGCGGTTAGGACGCGGCCTAGAACACGAGCCTCCTTCTTTTTCAGTGAACTTGCATTCGACGAAAATCAAGCTCGCCCTATTCTTGAGCACACAGTCAATTTGGGTGCGCCGCTTCTCTCGCATTTCATTGTAAGGGTCAATCCATTCGAGGTGGACTGTCCATTGCCCCGACCGTGGGACTCCGATGTGATCGGCAAGTGCATCCAGGATGACGTCGCGCACACCGCACGCCTTGATCGTGCCAAACACATCAATCGCCAGAGCCTGTGAGGAATGCGGAACCCATGTCCGGATGCCCTGCGGCCCCCTGTCCCACGGAAAGGCTCGCCATGGCTCCACGGCCGGCCAAGCAGCCGGAAAAATGTTCGCCTTCAGTTTTTCTTTCACGCAAAATAGGACGAAAATCCAATCCTATTTCGCGCGGGCGCCGGGCCTAATCTTCGTCAATAAACATGAGCGTGAGGACTGGCTCCAGATGATCACCGGGACCGCAAGTGAGTCTCATGTGGAATTCCTGCAACTCGCCATCCTTTCGAATTGAAACACAAAAGACCCGCTCACTGGCGTTCGTTGCATTTCCTTGCTTTGCCATCCAATAGATGTCATGCAGGATCCCATCAAGATCGCTTGACGCGTCTGGATCCCGAACAGCATCCAGCACAAGGGACCAGACACGACTGCTGCATGCCAGCGGGTATTTGAAGTGCTCCCTTGTTAGTGGTAAGGCTGTCAGATCCACGAGGATGCCATCCTCGATGGCCTGCGCCCGACCATAGCCGTAAATCAGATCACCGAACACGTTTCCATCATAAGTCATCTGGTCACCTCGCTTGCATCGAACTTGTCTCACGGTTTCTCGATATGGATAGGGATGAGTCTCTTGCCAGATTGCTTCGATCCGCTTCATGTATGCCGTCAGGAATCTGAAAGAATCGCGCCAGCCGAGGAAGGGAGGGTAGGATCGGTCGTCCAAATACCATGTCGCAAGGGGTTTTCCGCAATGAGGTTCTTGCCAGATCAGATCTATCGGTAGATTGTTTTGCCTGACAAATTCTGTAACAATCCTCAGGCTCACTTCAATTTGCTCTCCGACGAAGGCCATAGTGTCAAATCGAGCGGTGTGAATGACGATGGACCAGCCCATCCGACTCAGACGCGTAATGGCTTCCCTTGCGCCCGGTTGAATCTCCGGGATTTCATTGAGGCCCTGCCGCGCCTTGGCCAATGTGATTGTATGATCAAAGTCGATGCAGAGCCGAACAGCAGCGGGTTGCAGGAGATCTGGTTTGCGCCTATACAGGTCGAGGACCGGGTCTTGCTCGATCAGTCGCGCGTCCCACATACAGGATGAGACGCGTGTGAGTATGGGATTCTTAGGGCATTCGCGTCTATTCACGCGCGATAGGCGGTGCTACTTTAATTGGCACTGCCGGGCCATTCAGGCGGCGCATCCCGAATGTTCGCAATGCTCAACACTTTTACATACAGCACAACGTCCGCACCGTCCATTCGAGAGCTGGTACATGAGTAGAAACACACTTTGGTCAGTTGCACGCGAACGTCAAAGACCTTCCCGTGGGGGATCAACTCTATCTGTTCCAGCATAGCCTGCGTTGTTCGGTCCCCATCGGCCATCAAGGGGCTGTATTCGAGGTGTCCGGGAAAGCAAGCTGAACTCAGAATAGTCAGGCCTGCTCCTCTTGAGACTGCACACCAAGAGTTTAGCTCCAGAGGAAGACCCGGCTGAAAGAGGCTCTTGGCTTCCACATTCACCTGATTCTGCAGGCGGTCAGCATAAGCCGGTCTTGAAAACCGATTCGCTGTGATCTCGTTCAACATGCCGTTCAGGCGGAACGCTCCTGCAAGCAAGGGGGTTGATGCGACGGTCTGCCTCCGGGCAAGCGTTACGGCACTGAGCCTCTGGAGTGCATCAGCCTTCACCCGCTCATCTTTCTCCTTGGCCGCCCGTTCAGCTTCCTCTCGACCTCGCCTTTCAGCTTCTTGCTGTTGCCGGCGCGCCTCTTCTTCCTTGCGCTCTGCGGCAATGCGGTCCTGCTCGGTTACGCGCACGGAACGTTGACCATCCTCCTCGATCTTTATCTTTGGCTTCTGGGTCGCGGCCTTTGCAGCTAGCTGAGCCTCCCTTTCCAGCCTGCTAGCTTCTGCTGCTTCGGCCTCGGCGCGACGCTTTTTATCAAGAACGTATGGCATCGAGTCAAAGGAAGGCGGCAACCCATCGGAGCAGATGTTGTGGTATTGGATGAGAAATCTGTCGAGCTGATCATCCGTGGTTATGGTCAATGGATCTTGAATTGAATCCGCGCCGATGTCCATCGACTTGCCCGTTCTTGTCCGAATGGTCACCATGGGCATACTCTCGGAACCCCATGTTGCATCTGGAAACTGTCGCAAGTACCCGGCTTTCCCGAAGTGCGCGCAAACCAGGCCATTATCGACGGCATTTTGACTGGCGCGCTCTTGTGGAGATGCGCAGCCAATAAGGGCAATTCCGAGGGTGAGCAAGATTCTTTCTAATTGCTTTTGCGACTTCCAGCGATGCATAATATTCCCGAACCCAAGATCAAGATTTCAAACAGAACTGTGATGTGCCCTTTGGTGAGGACGGCAAGGATGCCTACGAACAAGGCGCTGGAGACAAGACCGATCCCAGCCGCGCGAGCCTTGAAGAACCCAACGATGGAAAAGATGGCCTGAAGCGTGAGCATCATAAGGGCCAGAATACTGACTAGAAGAGCACCTGTCTTGTTCCCGGACACTTCGGCCCAGAAGGAGATCACCAGTAGCAAGCCCCCGATCGTTGAAAAGAAAAGGCCCAGAATTGATCCGGCTATGGTCATATTACCCTCCTTGGGAAAATCTCTGCGTTAATAGGCAACGCTTCAAAGCTCAATCAGCTCCTTCATGGCGTGCATTGAATCAGATAGTCCGCACCGTCCGCTCGGCATGATGTCGGGGGCCCAATACTCATTTCGCTCCCTTCGGATAGTAGGCAACGAAGATAAACTGTGCTCCCGAACTATTTACGGCGCTGAACTCAAGCTTGGAATCCGCCACGTTTGTGATGGATAGTGTGACATCTGGTGCGGCAGAGAACCGACCGTCTTTGCGCATCTTCGTCTCGATCCATGCCTCGATGTTCGTGAATGAGAGCTTGCCATCAGAAAACGTATACTTGCCGCGAACCAGGGGCGCTTCCGCAAAACCTCCATTGGACAGAAAAGTTCCGTTCGGCGCGAGAATGAGAAAGCAGACTAGCTTACGGCGGGCGTCGCCGATCTGCCAGACACCGCTCAAACTATCGGTCGTAGCTGAAAATGTGGTTGTCCCCAAATACGTGTGATAGTTGTCACCGTTGATCAATTCAATATGATCATCTATCATCTTTTTGTTGACGAAGTCGTAGAAAGTAGTTACCGGAATATCAATGCCGGACGTGGTTTCCCGGGCGCAAGGCCACGGAAGCCGCGTCTTCACGTAGTTAGGACCGGGGGCGCACAGACGAACAGAGATTTCGTCATAGATGTGAAGCTGCTGGTGAAAGTGATTGAACACAACCCCGCCCGCTTCGAAGGGCATCTTCAGGGAAGCAAATTCTTCCGGTGTGAGTGCGCCGTGATCGACCCCGTAGACGTCCAGGGTATCGGGCTTACCCTCTGCGTCGACCACGTTGTAGCAAGTGTCGCGCCTGTTCCGGGGACAGGGTACTACGGTGCCGAGCGTATAGCGTTGAAACATGCTCGGGTAATATACAATCTGACCGGGCCGAAACTTCGCGGCATCCGCCGCTAGGCCCGGCAGGACAAGCAGAAGGATTCCAAACAGAACGTGACGTTTGTGGTGCATGTGATTGCTCCTTGCAATAAACTAGGACAGAGATCAGATTCCTGCTTTCCACCGTGTGCAGGATGCGGGGATTACGAATGTCTTCAGGCCTCGGGTTTCGCACATAGATGGATACATCCTCTCGCATGATCCCGGGAGTGGGAGTTGAGATGTCGCACACGCCGTCCGGAACGGGCGTGCCGAAGATGTAGACGCCGTATACGTTGGCATCGTATGCGTCGTGCGCGAACGCGAAGAAGCAGACACCCGGCAGGGCCTTGTATCGCGCATCGAGGGCGGCGATTTCCAGACGCTTTTCCATCTCAGGAATTTCTTTGTGAAGAGCCTCAGGCGCCTGGTTTTCTCCAAACGGATCTCTTCTCTCGCGGCAGCAGCACGCTCAGCTGTGTCAGACTTCAGATACTGAATGTTTTCACGCCAAGGCGGTGACCCACCGCAGACCTGACCATAGGTTCTAATGAAGGCGTCGTAATCCTCTTTGGTTGAGATGCTTCTGGCTCCGGTCGCCATACTTGCTGGCACGTCAATGACGATACCGGCGTAATTAACCTGAAAGTGCCATGGACGGTCAGCATCCCCCCCATACTCCCTAGGATCGGCAACGGAGGACGGGATCAGGGTCTGACATCCCCAGACAGCCGGAAGAATTGCCAGTAGGAGCGCCGTCAAATGAAGAGCCCCGTGCGGGACTTGGGTTGCAGCGGGTTGAGCGGTGAAGTGATCATTCAAACCTCCCGGATCTCATAGGACCCTCGTTCATGGACGACGTATACGTCGTGCTCGCAAGTACGACGTATACGTCGTGTTGCATTCGACGTCAAGCTGAAATAATCTATGGATGCAATATGAGACTTTTCTCCGCAAGCTCGGCCGGAGGATCAAGAAGATGCGGCTGGAACGAGGAATGACACAAGAGGTCATGGAAGACTTCGGAGAATTTTCCATCCCAACCCGCACTTTGCAGCAGATCGAATATGGGAGAAGGAATCCTCGCTTGCGGACACTGTTCAACATCGCTCACCAGTTCAAGGTGGACCCCAAGGATCTGCTCGATTTGTCCGGACCCGACTGAACGTTAGTAAGTTACAGCTACACAGCTTTATCCGATCAAGCGATTCATTGATCTCTGATCCGGTTTCAGGGAAGCCAATTGGCTAAGTGATTAGCCGAGCGAACAACAAAGCGAAACACCCTCGTCTTTGTCCACCTTCGCCTGCTGAGCACACCCTTTTTTGCCGGATCCCATTGAAGGGCGATAAGCAAGAACTGAGCGTTTCGCGGGATAGATGCGTGAGGAATGCTTAATGGTAAATTGGCGAATTTTTTTCGAGATTTTTGACCGATCCCCATGGGCGCTTAACGGAAGTCATAGGACGAATCCCTGCGCAAGAAATTCAGTAAGTAGCGGCGAGGCAATTCAGGCCACCGCCGAAGTCGGAAAGTAATCGGCAGTCAATCGAGGCAACCTTGACTCCGGGAGGCTGGATCGAATGAAAAAAATCGAGAGTCTTGCGGTCTTGTTTCTTGTCTCCGAATCGGGGCACAAGGATGATATCCCGGGTGCGCAGGTAGTTGATGTAGCAACCCCGTGCGGATGGAATGCCATCCAACCCCGCCTGCTCCGCATATGGCCCACAGGGAACCAGATGAATATTCGCGCCCCGAAATCCACTGGAGGTGAGGATGTGCATTAGTCTGTCCAGATATTGCTCTGCCCTGCGGCGAGCAATGCCCGTGATCCCCGGGACACTTCTGAGATCGCTGACCAGAAGTTCATCCCGAGACCAGAACCGGACGGTGCCATCGGCGTGCGACAAAACATCCCCGGGCTCAGCCGGAATGATCACTGGCCTTGCTCCGAGCTCCAAGCACACCGTTTCAAGCGTCATGCCGGTCCCCCGATTCTGCTCCAAAACGGCGTCCGTCGCAATGACCACTCCCGCGCCATTGAAGGTTGCATTTCCCCCCTCCCATTTCCAGTCCAGTTGCGTTCTAATTCCTGTGCATTTGAATTCGGCGAGGCGTCTCCGAAAAAAGGACTCGAGGACCGGGCGGATACTTCGGATTGCGGGTTCGCTCGAAAGATAGGGCGGATCATACTCTGGCTGCCAGAGGCAGCGACTTCCGTTGTCGAGAAGCCATGGTGCGGAGTCTTTGAGCCAGACGTCGCTGAGTCCGGGAACGTATTCAACCACCAACGAGGGATGGCTATCGCGCATTTTCGCAAGATCACTTAGCGAAGGAACGAGCAAGCATACTGGGACGGACAGGCCATCAAGAGTGCGCAGGAGCCGATGAAAGAAGCCCGTTAGGTTCTGCGCACGAAAGGTGTATTCTCGTCGCAGTGTGGGCCAAGCGAGTACGATTCTCTCCTTTTCCCAATCCGGAATGAGGCGAGGGGGTTTCCGAGCGTATGTTCGATTTGCCATGGATCAGGGAATGAGACGCGCGTAGCAATGTCGAAGTGGATGCGCGTGCTTGCGGCTACACCCGAACGGGTTATGCGCGCCGAATCGCCGTGTATCGATTTTAATACCATGCGAAAGACGATGTATCGTTTTTCGGATTGACGCTTTTTCGCGATTCTTCGCCCAATGCCTCAGGATGCGTCCATTGATCCAGCGGCCTAAGCGGATAACGCTCATTGCTACTATCTATGCCCTTCTGCCTTTCGTGAATCTGTTGCAGTTGAAGGCGCAATTTCATACGTCATGGCTGGGCGCGGTTGCACATTATCCTGCGCTGGGAGCTTTGCTTATGCTCTCTGCTCCGGTTGTGGCCTTTGGCCTGTTTCGGGTGCGACGGTGGGGTTACACGGCCTTCCTCCTTCACGCAGGCGCCCTAATGGTATACAATGTGGTTCTCGCATGGAAGTATCCTCAGGCCAGCTATGTTGGGAGCCTTGTACGCTCCGGTGTCGGCTTGCTGTTTCTACTGTTCGTCCTGCGAAAGGAAATCTATTCACCTTACCTCGCACTGGAACCCCGAGGTTTCCGCCGGAAGACCAGAACCCCCGTTGCGATTCTCGTAAATACAGCGACCGGCATCTATAGAAGCCGTGACCTCTCTGCGGCCGGGATGTTTCTCTTGCTTCCGCAAAACGTGAGCGCTCGGCTTGGCGAACGGCAGGATTTTATTCTTAAACTCCAGAATGATGATCTGACCGTCTCCGGGGAAATCATGCGAAGGGATGCGGACGGAATCGGGGTCGCTTTTCGAAGCACGCGCAAGCAGCGCGCCACGATAAAGGATTTCCTTTCCAGACACTATCCATCGCGAATCCCTTCAAGTCTGGACGTCCTATTGAGATGGAAAGGCACAGCACAACGCGCCCAGCTCTGGAATCTCTCTACGGAGGGGGCATACGTCGTCACCCCCGATGGGTCATCGTTGCCAGATGTCCTCGATATGGAGCTCACCAAACCGCTCGGCACTCGTGCGAGAGCCAGAGTCCGTTGGTTCAATCCGCACGGGGAATTCGGCAAGCCTCCGGGCCTTGGTGTTGAATTCACCAGTGTGCAGTCCCGATGGCGACTGTTCAAATACCTCTGGACGCAGAAAAGAAAGGAAGGAGTCTCAAGATGAAGAAGGTGTTACTGTGCGGGCTCTTGGCACTCTCCGCATGTATTCCCGGACAGAGGCCGTCAGAGAACGATGTCTTGCCCGCGCTGTTGGCTGTCGCATACAAGCCCGTCTCCCCGGATGCGGTGAGAACCCAAATTGTGGACGATCTGTTTCCGCAGACAGGACCGTACGCGCTCATCGAGGGAGAAAAGGAGTACCTGCAATATTCCATGTATGAGCGTTACAACGATGGATTCTATGAGCCAATGGTGCAGCGTAAGATCGCCCGCGATATGCGAGATACGATGGACGAGGCCTTCGCCGAAGACGGAACCACAATGGCAAGTCTAAACGCTGACTACGAACAGGAAGTTCTGCGGGTACTCAGTCGGGCACCCGAGTTTATCCTGTGGAATATCCGGTTTACCACCGCCAATTCTGTAATCATGTCGGAAGAAATGTTGAATCAAGAAGGCTTCTTTGAAGAGAACCTCAATAGACAGGATTTCGAAGCGAGCAAAGAACTGATGATGCGAGTCTATCGAACGGTCTCGGATGAGATTGAGAAACGCGGAGGTTCCAAATGAAACGATTCGCCGCGATCTTGGCGCTGGTAGCTTTGTTTGCGGGGGCCACCTGCAAGAAGCTCGAGGACGGGACAGAACTGGATATCCAGATGTTTGCGCTGATTGTGTTGCTCACCAATCGGAACACGTGCGCAGATCGGCCGTATCAAAATGCGAGTGCGGGGCAGAGCTTCGGACCGTTTTCAAGCACGAGGGAGTGCTTCTACTTCGGTGCCACAGGGCCCTTTACGGCTCGTATGACCACCACCGGAAGCGCACTCGGACGCTTCATAACGTGGAATCCCCTGATGAGGATAGGCTCCGATGCGGACGACCCAGCAATTGACGCCCCTGCCTCCAACGATTTGTGGATATCCGCCAGCTGCCAGGATAGTGCTGCGCCTTGGTCCGTACAATTCTAGCAGGGATAGATTTCGAATATTACGACGGGTATGGCTATGAAGAATAGAATAATTGCGAGTCTCCTCGTTGCGCTCAGCACCGCAGCATTTGCACAGCCGGCAGAAGCGCCGCGCTGTCCCGACAAGGGTGACGCCCCGCTGTCGACAGGACTCGTTGAGATGGGTGCTGGCGTCGCTTGGCAAGCATGCGACATGCGTTGTACAGGCCAGCTGGGCCCGCATCACATTCTGCTCGTTGGAGATTCTGTGGGTGCGCTCATGCAGGCAAATCCGGCCCCAGACAAGGTGCCTCTGGCCGAGCAGTTTGGAGGAGTCAAGAATAAGTCCTGGGATTACTTCATGACAAGTCCGGCACCTGTCGGGATGGACTCGTGGAAGGTCTTGAATACGGCCAGTTCCAGCACAAGCAATCGTGAGGGTTCCAGATGAAGCGGCTTTTTGCATTCCTGGCTCTGTTTGCATTGCTTGTGAATGCGAGTTGCAAGCAACCTGAATCGTCTAC
Source organism: uncultured Leptospiraceae bacterium (assembly GCA_964619995.1). Taxonomy (GTDB): domain Bacteria; phylum Spirochaetota; class Leptospiria; order Leptospirales; family Leptonemataceae; genus JAEUSB01. Next base: position 20,319 of record CAZUJO010000007.1, on the reverse strand, counting down.
GGAGCTTGAGCTCCGGATGGGCCTGTTGCTGGCCCTGCTCGCAGATTATATAACGAATCAAAACACTTGCCTCAGCAGGCCGTACCAAAACGCAGTTGCGGGGCAGAGCTTCGGCCCTTTCTCCTCTTCGTTTGAATGCTTCCGCTTGGGTAACACCGGTCCCATCACAGCCCAGATGACCACGAACGGGACCTCACTCGGACGTTTCGCATATTGGAACCCGCGCGCTACCGACGGCCAATATGCTGACAATCCAACACTGGCCATTCCCGCGTCGAGCGACCTCTGGATCATGGCGATCTGCCAACAGAGTGGTTGCACACCTTGGTCTGTTCAATTCTAGAAAGGAGATTCCTGTGAGAGGCTTACCAGTCATTTTCTCATTTCTCTGCGCTGGCACATTGCTGGCACAGAGTTCCAGTCAACCACCAGAGTGCCCACGTCCGGGTGCCCCTCCCTTGTCCACGGGCCTCGTAGAAGCGGGAGCTGGCGTCGCTTGGCAAGCATGCGACATGCGCTGTACAGGGCAACCGGGTCCGCATCACATTCTCCTAGTGGGAGACTCTGTGGGTGCTCTGATGCAGGCGTCCCCTGCGCCAGCCGGAGTGCCACTGGCCGAGCAGTTTGGCGGCGTGAAGAACAAGTCATGGGATTCTTTCATGACCAATCCAGCGCCCGTCGGCATGGATTCGTGGAAAGTGATGAACACGGCCATCAGCTCGGCACCGGTCCTCTACTATTGGAACCAATTGGTAAAACCATGTATCGCGGATGAAAACAGTGCAAGAGCCCAGCTATTCCGCGACACGGCGCCGCATCGCGTCTGGATAGAGATCGGTGGGAATGACATTAAATACAACAGTATGCAGGCCATCAATCCGCACTGGGCCCACTATGTGAACAATGCCATTCTGAATAATGTCGGCCGCATGGTAGCGGCATTTCAACGCAATGGCCGCACGGTGCTGCTAATGGGGTACCACTCGGAAAAAGCCTCGAATGTGGCTGCCGGTGACAGGGGTGCGCCGGACCTGGTAGAGAGGCTTTGCGGAGAAGAGGATGCGGTTCTTGATGTTGTTGCGAACGATGCTGTTTGCACTCTTGCAAACGGCGTTCAACGCATTTTGAGCGAAAGCACTCGGGTGCTCTTCGACAACCTCAACAAAGCCCGGGCCTGGTTGCACCGGCAGCTGGGACCCGCCGGCGAGATCTTAACCGGTAGCACTTTACAAGATGTGCCCGGAATGAGTCAGGTCTACGCCGGTCTCCGCAGGCAGGATCTTGCGCTGGGTAGACTGCTTGGCCGGAGTCAAAGCCTTACAGGACTCTTCGAGGACCCTGCGGCACGTTTCCGCGGTCGTCATGGCAACAAGATGGAAAACTATCTGGACCGCTTCAAGGGTGGAATCGGATGGCAGCAGTTCTGGGATTTCCTGCAAACCACGCCTCGTTACGAGGAAGGGTGGGCCGTGCAGTTTGCAGGCGCGAACCAGGTAAAGGCACAATCTGCGCTCATCACAATCTATGGACGCCGCCTTCAGGAAAGTTACTGGCAGCAGGGTGTTCCGATCCCGGGGACAAATCGACGGACTGTCGAGTATGTTTCCGCCGAGGCGGCATTTCGTGATCCATTTGTAGAGTGGGCGTCCCGAAATGAACTCATGGCAGATGACGTGCATCCGAACGATGACGGCTATCGTATATATGGGCCAATCATTGCACAGAAGCTGAAAGATCTGCAATATGACACCGCGCCTTCAGACTATGATTTCACAAAGAACAACTGGAGAGACTGGACTCCGCTACCAGAAGATCCGTACGGCGAAGATATGGGCTGGTTGTTGCTTTGTTTTTACTTTCATATCTGCAAATGAAATAGGAGTGTCTGTATGAAGAAAAGATTGCGCCTGCCTGCCCAATTGCTACTCGGTCTTGGCCTCGCCATGTCGGTACAGGCCTGCACGAACTTTGAAACGGAATGTGATCGCAAGAAGGACGAAGTAAACCGTTGTGCAACGACGTTCTTTCTCGCGCAACTCAGCTGTTCAAATCTGGGGTATCCTCAGGCGTACAGTTGTGGCAATCAATACCTTGGAGCCATGCTCGCATGCTCCATCCTTCTTCCGTCGCGCTGCGAGACAGAGGACGAATAGAAGGCAGATTCATGGGCCCCTCGCACAAACAAATAAAGCGCGGACTCTGGAGAATCTTCGCGGCAGGCGGCTGGGCCCTGAGCATCTTGCTCGCGTGGCAGCTGAATCAAACAAAGCCGGCTATCGTGACGCAGAGTCCAAATAAGCCAGAGCCCGTGGTCCATACCATGACACCCGCACCAGCCGCACCAGCCGCACCGCCCATGTCGGAAGTATACTTGAGACCCCATCCGAATGGTTTTCCCAGCGGACGGTGGATACGCTTCTATACATTCAGTAAGAGACTGAACGGTGCCCTTGAGATTGTGGACTTCAAGACGAACGATGGCCTCGTGTCCGCACCCTCGGAGTCCGTGGACTGGCCAAAACAAAGAACTCCTCAGGAGTATCGGTAAGATGCGGAGGTCACTTCTACTCGCACTGGTTGCGTTCGCCATGCCGCTGCAGGCTGAGGCGGATCTCCTTGTCTCGCAACATGGCGTGCTCCTCGCAAGCGACTACTTGCTCTCTGACACTGGCATTTTCATCCGCAATGCCGAGATTGGCGCTGATTACCCGCCGGCCGAGTTTCTTGCCATGTATCCGGCGAGCCACCGCTCGATGCTGGCTGATTCGAGCCGGTTGGATGCGGCACGTGAGGCTATTCTCTATCTGGGAGCCGGCCAGCGCTTTGTCTGGAACCCTCAGGGAAAGTTTCGATTCTGGTCAGATGACTTTGCCCAGCGCTGCGTGAAGATCGGACTTCTAACGTCCACGCTCCTTGCATATTCTCAAGCCGAGGCTGCCAATCGAGCTCTCGGCAACTCGTCTCTATTCGTGAATGCGGAAAGTGCCCGCAGTCGATTCGAAAAGCGCAGGGGCATCTACTACGGAACTCTCGGCCTGACGGCAGTCTACTTTGTCGCGCAGGCCATCATGGCCGGCTATTGGTTCGGGCGCAATGCGGATGGAGTGGACCTGCTCCACAACCAGATTCCGCTCACGACTGTGGAGTATCTTGATCGCTTTCCCCCTCGGAACTCTCGCGCCTCCCTTAGCACTCGTTGGAGCTTCCGTTTCTAGAGCATGCGCACCCGAGGCCTTACATACTGCACTTGGCTCCTTGTAGTCAAATGCATTGCCCCGCACGAACCGAGCGCAAGGGCGGCTTCGCTGGCCATGCTGACCGCAAACGAACAATTCTGGTCATCCGGCGAATGTGTATTCAGAATCCCGCACCAGACAATTGCAGGAGCACAACTGACCTTTTGCGCACGGATTTCTCGGCGGAACTGCTCAATCGCCGGCATCATGCGCAGCGCGGAAGCGCTGGCGAGCCTTCGGAGTTCGGTAGCGGCGCTCGGAACCAGCTACGTTTCATGCACTGTAGATTCAGGAGCACAAACGACTTTCCTCGATTCTCTTGCTTCTCCTGCCCATCCACTGGCCGCGAAGTATGGGGCCAGCCGGCTCGCAGCGACTGCGGAACAAGTTCGCTTGCTTGCGGTCTCAACATGCTCGGGTGTTGGACTGGCTTCGCCAGCATATACTGCATCCGCGGCCCTTGTCTCCGAATCTGAGTTGGAAGAGTACGGAGATGGGGCAGTGTTTCTAAACCGATATGCGGCAAACGCCACATGCAGGCAGAGCATCCCTCTGACCCAGAGCCAGCGTTCGCTGAATGCATCCATTCTCTCGGGCAGCCTGAGGGACATGGCTGTGTGCGACTCTGGCTCTGATGACCCCGCTTATGCGAATTGCCCGGCCAACACCAATGGACTTTTTGAGTAAAACAACATCAGGACAAGAAGAATGCTGCATAAGACACTGGCACCGCTACTCACCACCCTCTTGCTGGCAACCTCCTGCCAGAGCGGGAATGATGCTGAGGAAAAAGAACAGGGGCGCACGAATACCTTGGTCCTGATGTCTTTGCTGGCTGTCCGTTCACAGCCCGCATGCTCCGGTCAGGCCGCAATTCGCTATACGAATACATCCGGCGTTTCGCAGAACTTTGCTTTGCACAGCAACGGAACCTGCAGCGCAACGGTATCAGGTTCGTCTGTCACAGTGGCCAGCGGTCAGACCTCGTCCTACCAGTGCTTTGCTCCGGGCACTTACTACTCTGCTGCCAATGCAGCCTGCGCGGGCAATACTCTTGTGTATGCGGTCAATAAGAACTACACAAAGTCGTATGACGGGACTAGCTTCTCGAACACGCTGGACAATTGAGGCCTGCAACCATGCGAAACAGGCACCATGAATGGCCTTACAGGCCTACTGATCTTCTGCGGCAAAATCCAGCTTCGGATCTCAGGAAGGGGCTTTGCCTACCGATGGCCGTCCTTTCTGCACTCTGGCTGTCGCTTCCGCTTTGCGCGGACAGTCCGCCGCATGCCTTTGAACTGGGCACCAGCGGGTTCAACGGTCCGGGTCTTGCTTACTTCTTCCGGCCCACGGAATGGATCGAAGCTGGTGCCTACGCCGCAGGCGGACCGATGTTTCGACACGATGAGAAGCGTGACTACTTCCCGCTTGGTTACGCGGGAACAACTGTATCAACGAGCGTACTATTGTATGTAAGGGATATAAGCTACTCCCGGAACTACTTCTTGGGTCCAATTGTCCGCCTGTATCCTCTGAGTGATCTTCCCATCTATGTAGGAGTGGGCGCAGGCAAGACAAATGGCAAGACAGTTCGATCGCAAGAGTTCTTTCTTACTCCAACAGGTTCACAGACGTACACAAACACCGTCACGGCAGAGCGGGCATTCGGTGCCTTACTGACGATTGGAGCCCACGCGTCGGTATCCGGCCACGTGGCACTGGGGCTGCAGATTGGCGGGATGCGGGATTACTATCAGTTCCGGAGATTCGTTGGGAACAACATTTCGGTGGGAACACCGCTATTGGAGGATTCCGTTGTCTTGAACGGTCTGTTGAACTCGCAGCGATCCCGAGCCCATGATGATCACGCGCTGGTGAGTTTCTTTGTGAGGCTGACGCCCTGAGGGCAGTCGCGCAAACCAGCCAGACTTATCTGCAGAATAGACCATCCTGAGGAGGACACACGATGAGAACCGGATGCTTCATTTTGAGCGCTTTTTGTACAAGTCTAATCACCTGCATGTCGCCGGGGAACTACCTTTCCCCGGACATCGTGTACACGCCACAGCGCTACAGCGACAACCGAGTCCTCTTTGTGCAGGATGCAGGGTTGGACACAACGACCTTCTCGCAGGAGTTGATCCGCAAAGAGATCGCCGATTTCCGGCGTCTTAGAACCGTCGAGTCTTTGCAATCGGAATATGCCCGCAAACTCAGGCGCTTGAATGGGCGCATCGATGCTGCCGAAATACTGAAGGAATACGAGGGTGAGGTTCTTCGCAAAGCGGCCCAGCAAATGAAAAGCTCCATTGAAGGAAGCATCCAAAGCTCTAATTCCACAGCCGTCCTCGATCTCCTTGAAGACCGAAAGAAATTCGTAGAAGATGTCCTGAAAGCACCCCCATCGGATTTTGCCCAATTGCTATCTAACCTTAAGGCGGAACGAGCCACTTTTGAAAGCGTTATGATTCAGAATGGATCACCCTTGAGCGTTGTGCTCCGGACCGTGGGTGTCCCGCGCGACGCAGGCGATCGCTTGTTGATCCCGAACAAGAAGGAACTGGACATCGCCGTCCTTTTGGACATATCCACGAATTCCGACGCTCCTGTTGACACCATGGTCGTGTGGTTTCAGCGGGGCGTGAAACCGGGCCAAACTCTCAACTTTAGCAACATTCTGGTTTACTATGAAGCAGCATGGGACTACCGGTATCCACCGAGTTTCCGGATTCGCTTGGTGAATGTGGCAGACGTCGAGAACAAGGAAATCGGCGAAATTCTCAGCACAATCTCTTCCTCTGTGGGCTCCGTCGCAGCCGTAGTAAAGAACCCGCTCATCTCCCCATTGGTCCAGTCCGCCATGACCGGAGCAAAGCTGATTCTGAGCCATGCAGAGAACAAAGTACTCGTGGACTACACGGTACAATTCTATTCTTCGGAGTTTGTGCAAGCGTCGGATGACATCGGCATCACCGGCTTGCGTAGCGGCAGCTTTATTGTCGTTGGTCAGCCTGCGAAATTCGATGGGGAAAAGTGCTTTCCCGAAAAAGACAATTTTCGCTCCTTTTGGGACAACAGATTGTATTACAAATCTTTTTCCGGTGATGTATACTTTTCATCCTGCTCAACTGCAGACTCACTAAACAAAGCAGACTCTCCGTTCTTGACACTGAACGTGACACCGGCTGAATCCATACTTCCAAAGGCGGTAATAGAGCGTTCGATCCGCCTCAACCAAATGCTCGCGTCCTACAATAGCGGTTCCCGGCTCAGCGATATCAGCGAGCTTGGGAACAAGCTGGCAGACAGCATAATGGTCTACACGGCAACAGAGAAAGCGAAGCGATATCAGCGAGTTTCAGACATCGCGGACGCTCTAGAGCTTGCGAAGGATGCCTCCCTTGCTGATGAAGACAAGCTCGTCATTCTTAAATGGCTGAACAGCAAGTGCAAAACGAATCTCTCCATTGCGCAATATCTCGAAGGGCTGACCGCGAAGACTGACAGGTCGAGAGTGTATGAATGCCCAAGATGACCTAGCTCTATTCAGTTTCTATGCCATCACATCAAGAGTGCCAGCACGGGAGGCCATCATGAACCGAGTAAGCGTGAGCTCATCAAATCTCAAGTCAGTAGGCTATGACGAGTCTGCATCCATACTCGAAATCGAGTTTAGTCAGGGAGGAGTCTACTGAGCTGCCCCCATTTCCTGGACAACGGCAAATGTTAGTAAAGGGCATCCGATACTAAGTGTTACGTAGTTTCCCGAACTCCTCGGGTGTCAAGTAGTTCAGAGAACTGTGCGGCCTATCCGTGTTGTATGCGATTCTCCACGCCTCAAGGGCTTGACGAAACTCATCAAGAGTCTTGAACCAGTTGCGCTTGAGAAAATCATCGCGCAGGGTGCCATTGAAACTCTCGATGAATGCGTTCTGCATGGGTTTTCCCGGATCGATGTAGTGCAGGTCTATTTTGTTTTCCTGTGCCCATTGTTGAAAAGCATGACAACTGGTCTCAGGCCCGTTGTCCATCACCATGGCCTGCGGCAATGAGCGGGTCGTGGCAAGGTCTTCGAAGAGGCGCACAACCCGGATGCCAGGGATCGAGAAGTCAGCATACAGCAATGGACACTCACGGCTGCAATCATCGATAGCTCCGAAGATTCGTACACGCCGTCCTGACAGCAGAGCATCCATGATAAAATCGACGGACCAGCAGATTCCTGGAGCGGACGGAACTGGCCTGGGTTTTGCTGGCAATCGGATCTTCTTTCTGGTGTATTTTGTCCGGATTTTCAGGCCTTCTTCCGTATACACGCGATAGGTGCGCTTGTGGTTTGGTTTCCATTTTCCCCCGCGCCGCAACCTGGCGTGAAGCATTCGATAGCCCTCGCGCCGGTGTCGAAATGCGAGACGCCGCAGCTCATGCCGGAAAGCCACGTCATCCGGCTTTGGATCGTAATAGCATGCCGATCTGGAAATCCCGGCGATCCTCGCCGCACCCCTGATCGACATGCCTTCCTCAACAAGCAGACTCACTGCGATCCGCCTCTGCGGCCTGCTTAGAACTTTTTTTCAAGAAGGAACTTGATCCCGTCGATCTCAAGGGCCTGATCCGCAACGATCTTTCTCAGTCTCAAGATCTTTGAGTCGTTTCATATCGCTGAGTTCCATCCCGCCGTACTTGGCTTTCCACCGGTAGAAAGACTGCTCCGTCATACCGTGCTTCCGGCAGAGTTCAGCCACTTTTGCCCCGCTCTCGGCCTCCTTGAGAATCTTGTGAATCTGCTTCTCCTGAAACTTCTTGTTTGCCATTCTGTCCTCCTTTTGCTGGAGGCCCAAAAACTAACATTTCAAATTGTACAGTTTTTGGGGGGCAGCTCAGCTGAGCACCGGAGCGTAGCGGAGGAGCGGAACGGTTACTTGTTGTTATGCGAAGCGCGCCTGCTGTTATTTCTTAAGCCTCTTCGGTACATCAGGATTGCCGATGTCGCCATGCGTATAATTGAAGATATCATACTCATGTAGATGTTTATCAGAGCCTCTTGCTCCCGTTTCCCGGAAGTTATTCTGTATTGACGTTCCCTTGATTTTCAAGTCAAAGAATTCCTTGGTTACCAGAATGTGATTTCGGTCTCCGAAACCCATGATGCGCGCCGTAATGTTGAGGGCATGCCCGATGGCGTTGCGAGCCCCCTTATCTACTCTAAAAGAATAGATTGGACCAGCATGGACGCCGAACCTGAGCGGGAGATCTTTGCCTTCTTTAACTATATCCCCAAAGCATAAGTCGATAAATCGAAATACGTCAATTGCAGAAGGTCCAGCGAAAACGACGAAATAGCCGTCCCCTGTGGAGATCGCAAAGCAATCGACCGGCTTTAGTTGAGCCGTGTTCAAAGAGGATGCGATGACATCACGTAGCATTTCAAATTGTTTGAATTGCTTATCCGTTAGTCCTTCGGAAAAACTCACAATGTCGCAACCCACAATGATAGCGTCCTGAAGCTTTTTATCTTGCAGTGGCGTCAGTCCCTCAAAGAGGTAAACGGCGTTGGTTATCTGATACTGGGAAACTTGGATCATCTCATCAGCTCCGTACTCTGTGCCCGTGTCGGAATTGCGCCTGCGCGGTTTACCTTTCAGGAATAGCTCTAAACTTGGAGCCTCACAGCTTGCAAGTTCCACGCCTTCGTTTGGGTCGCGGAATGAAATAATCTTGCGCAAAAATCCAGATGCAACCAGCTGATCAGCTTTTTCGGTGCTGATGTCCGGGCAGTATTTTTTCATCGTGTCCACAGCCATCTTATTACCTGCACGCATATGTTTGCGAAGACAATCCATTAATTCGTTCATACTTTTACCTCACTGCATTATTGAATCGCGATACACTTGGTAAATATAGTCAATTGCCTGTTCCGAAACGTAAGACTGAAAGAAGATACTCCGAGTATGGAGGCCAAGTTTGGCAGTGTAAACATAGCCATCGAATTCGAAAGAGAAGGATACACTCTCGTCCTCTTTGTCCATAATCAAGTCCAAGAACTCCTGCTCATCAGCGTAGTCAATATCGGGGCGTGCCGTATATTCAAAGATTTCTGTTATGGAATTGTCATCAATTGAACGACCTTTGTACTTTCTCAATTGTGCCGTCGGAATGAGCTTCTTAAAGGTCAGAAACTCATCCAGTGTAATTTTTTGAGTTACTGCGCTACGCTCCACGCCGAGACCTAGCTCATCATTCAAAGCGAGGATTATGCGGGGCACGAGAGCACTATTTGCCCGAATTTCGAGGGTGGGAATGGAATTGCGAACTATTGCGAAGGCGAAATACTCCGAATATTGTTTGCCGAGGCGGTAGTTTTCAACCAACAAATGGTCTTTGTAGCCCCCGATACCAAGGGTCATAAACAACTTTGAATTGTTTCTGAAAGAATGGACAATTCTAAACGAATCTTTCAACTCAGGCTCAATTGGGTTCTCGAAGGAAGAGGGCGAAGAACCGCGCAAACGTTCGACTACGTTGTCGAGAGAATATTTCTCTGGCGGGACAAGGGGAATCCAAAGTATCGAGGACCGGCCTGCAAAAAGAAAATCATTGATTACATTGTCATCTGGCAAGTTGTCGAGTTTCTCAACCATTTCATTGATGCGATCAACTTTTCCAACGGCCTTTCCTTTGGGAAAGGCTCGATGATAGATTCTTTGGATTTGGTCAAACCTCAGGTTGTTTAAGTAAATTCCAAAAATGTTCTTCATTCTTAACTCCAAAACAGATAGGGTTTAGTGAGGCAGGCGCATCTCGCATTACTACTCTTGCACGAGCAAAGGACATGCTGTCTCTCTGCTACAGCGACTCTGACAGTTATCTCCCTGTCTTTCTGCACCGATGGTGACTTGTTGGCCGGCGAAGGATCCGGGTGATCGACCCATCGCACCGAATACACCGAGCACGGAAACAACGGAGAGAGCCCGGCATTCATTCTCGCATAACTTACGGCTGTCTTCGCACCGCTCAGCTGTAACTGGCTGCCGTTGCGATGGCGCAGCTGCCGCCGGTGGTTCAGCGGCTGCTGGGCGTGGAGGTTCCCGCAAGTCATTGCGACGTAGGTCAGAGCTACGACATTCAAGAAGCAAGGCGATCACGGCTACCACAAGGACGATGCCTCTCATGACTCACCATCACGTCCGGGTCTCTTGATTCCATATTTGCGCATTTTCAGGATCAGCGTATTGGGCCGGATACCGAGCTCTTTACTCGTGAACCGCTGGTTGAATGAGTTCTTTTGCAGATGTGCCAGAATGGTCCGTTTTTCAGCCCTTTCAAGCGGGGTCAGATCATCGTGCGGGTCAGGCTCTGGTAGTTCCGGCAATGATGCCGCCGGCGCCGTTTCCTCGATCTGCAGAACGGAACCAAGGACGGGAGCCGAGTCCCACAGGACCAGCTTCTCTAGTTCCGCGTTGAGTTCCTCGTAGTTCCTCGGCCAGTTCTGCTGGAGGAGACTGTCAACAAGCTTCTTAGAGATGCCTGTCGAGCGCTTCTTCATCTGCGCAAGCTTGTTGTGAGTGATGTCAATGATTGCGTAGAAGAGCTCCTCCCGATGCTGTCGCAGAGGATCCACATTTACAATGACCTGTGTCAAAGCGCCCAACACCCGAGGGTGCAAGCGAGCGGCAACGGCTTCGACAGGAAAGCCCGTAGCGGCGGTCACGTATAGATGCCTTGCCTCTTTGTGCAAGAGTGGAATCAACGAATTGATATGTTCCGCTGGATAGACGTCAAGATCGCGAAGAAGCAAACCATCAACATCGGTGCGCAGAGACACCAGACGAGCCTTCAATGATTCGACGTCTACCGCATCACATCTGATCTCCTCAAGCAACTTACCGCCTCGAAGATGGTGCAGGATGCGGGCAAGAGTCCCACGGCCCGATCCATTCTCACCGGTGAACGTTGTGTTGAGACGTGACGGGGCAAGGCCCTTCACCTGAATCAGTGTGTTCAATCGGCCTCGCGAGAAACAGAGCATGTCCGCACCGTATGTATCGATCATTTCTCTGCGATTTCGAGCGATGATCTCCGCGAACTCTTCCCACGAATAGTGGTCCCCGAGGGGATGAGGCATCACTGGCTTTGCGTCTTGAAGGGTCTTTTCTATGCTGGTATCCCGCAACGTGGACTGAGCCTGTATGAGAGCGAAAGCCATGCGACGGTTGTGCTCTTCGAGAATGCGCATATTCTGAAGAAGACCTTGCGCATGTCCGAGAGCAACAGGCGTTGTCTGGGGATGCTCTCCGGCAAGGAACTCGGCCTCGATTGATGAGCCATCGAGGGCTGCGAATTGTATTCCACGGCGAAAGGTCTTTTGCTGTCCTGCTTCCAGCATATCTTCTACCGCGACAAAAAGCTGCTTCAGTCCAAAGACATTTCTGTGATCATCGAAACTCTGAAGCTTGAGAAGGGCCTTCAGGTCTCGTTCGACAAACAGGTTCCTTTCTTCACCTACGATGCGAAGAATGCCAAGGTAGAGAACAAGAAAGCCTAGCGGACCGATGTGAGAATAGCGAGATGTCCCAAACACTGCGGGCAGCACTCCGTTAATGACACCGGCCCAGAGGAAGGTGAACAAACAATATGCAAAGAGCATCCGCAGCTGATTTTTGAAAACGGGATTGTGGCTGACTGAGAAAGCCCGCCAGACCATCCAGAAGATATAGGCACCCCACGCGAAGTTTGAAAGGATCAGAACAGGATGAAATGGACCATAGATCGGGGCGAGGCCGAATTCCGTTTGTTTCAGACCGTTTTCCACGAAGCCAGCGGCTGACAGGACACCAAGCACACCATTCCAGACGATGAATGCCCCGAATCGAAGCGTGCGGAGTTCTTGATTCATGCCACAGAAAACGACCATGAAAAAACCAAAGGCCGTCAGCGTTGCAAGAATCGAAACGAAGATTCCTCGGGAGAGATAGACTGCAACGTCGGGCAATACGGGGAAGTAGCGAACAAGAAAGATCAGGTTCACCCACACGATACCCGTCACGAGGAATGCAAAGTATGCTCCTTTCAGGATCCCCTTGGTCATTCGCTTTGCGGCAGTTGCTGCGAGGATGAGCGCGGCAAGATCAATGGCAATGATCCATGCCACATATACGCTTTGATCCATCATAGCCGGGCCTCCCTCAAGAGCATCGCAGAATTCATTCCCCCGATTCCGTGCGCATTGACCAGCACTTCCCGAATTCGTGTTCTCGGGCGAAACGGCTTGCTTGAAACTCTCAACGCAAAGCCCGCATCTCCTCTGGAAAAGTTCGCTGTGGGCGGCACTACCCCGGTTTCGAGAATCTTGGCGCTGGCGGCAACCTGCATGGCACCGGCCGCCCCCATGCTGCTCCCGGTGCTGCCCTTGATGGAGACCACGGGGATTGTCCGGATTCTGCGCCCAAACACATTGCCCAGGACCAGCGCTTCCACTTTGTCTACCATTTCATCACTGGGGCCATGAGCATTGATGGCTCCGACCGCTGAAGCACTGCGTTTGACGAGTGCAGTCAACATGCGTATCCATGCTCTGCCCTGCGCATCCAGTGAAAACAACTCATTGGTATTCTCTGGTTCTTGTGCGAAATCATGGATCTCTGCGTAGATCCGCGCCCCGCGAGCGAGGGCGCATGCCTTCTCTTCCAGAACGAAGAGGGCTGCCCCTTCGCCGAGGACGGACTTCGTATGCGATTCATCAAATGGTGCAAGAGATCTGGAAGGGTTCTCGTTCTCCGTGGACAACATCCGCGCAGCGCAAAAGGCATTCAGAACGATTCTCGTGATTGGTGTATCGACGCCGCCCGTAATGCTCGCATCACTGTATCCCTGACGGATTCTCTCGGCGGCCGTTCCAATCGCGTCCACCCCACTTGTGCACGCAGATGAGATTGTCGTGACGCGTCCATGAATCTTGGCCCTGTAAGCAACAGCACTCGCGGGTATGCTCATGGTTGTCTTGAGCACACCAAAGGGATCCAGCTGGGGCTCGAATTCTTGAAGGGAAGCTTTGCTCTTTGAAATCTCGTGCTCGAGTGCAAAGAAGGAGATCTGAGCTGCTCCAATGATCACATCTGTGCGCGCCGGATCGAGAGCAGGCCGTCCGGCATCTTCCATGGCCAGCTCAAATGCTCCAAGAGCAAACTGCGTTTGTCTTGGATACTGACGGACTTCTCGCGGGGACAGGTATTGAGAGGGTTCGAAACCCCGGACTTCTGCAGCAATTCGGCTGGGAAAAGTCGAGGCATCGAAAAGCGATATGGGCCCGGGGCCAGCTTGTCCACGGTTGATCCCCTCCCAGAAAGCGGAGATCCCGATTCCCAGCGGAGAAATGACACCTATCCCCGTAATCACCGGAATTCTAGCGCGCGGCATACCCGGTTAGAAGACCGCGGAACACGTCCTGAAGGCAAACCAAAAAATGTATCGAAATCTGAGCCGGGCCAGAATCCAAGTTCTCTATTTCTTGGGATCTGGTCGCAAGGGGAGAATGCGGAGTTGCTTGCCAACTCCGAAGAAATCGTAGATTCCCGCGACTGGATTTAGCTCAAGTCTCATGCCGTACACGAAGCCAAGGGATATAGCTATCCGCGCCCAGTTCTGATGGGCGAAAATCCCTTTGTTGTCCACGTCATCGTTAAGATCCAGCACGTACTCGAAAGAATGGTCACTGGGGCTGGTATAAGAGTCTCGGAGAGGAATCACGAAGCCCAGCCATTCCGCTTGGTGATCACAGCCCCAACGACCGCCGCGCAATCCGCAGCCCTTCCCGCCTCCGTACGTTCCGTATCCGAGACTCGCAGGTCCAACCTCCACATGCGCGCCGTAAGAGTTTGGTCCGTCGACCGTCCAGCTCACGGACCTGCAACCTGCCAACAAGCAAAGCATCAGCAAAAGAACTCGATTCCCGCTCATCCTCATGGCCTCTCAGAAGCTAAAGCTCAACACAATTCCGTATGCACCATATCGACCTACAACGGATTCCGTTGGAATTTGATAACCTGTTGCGAGTGAAGGAGAGACCGGAGTCGCCCCGTTGGCCGACGGAGGCAGGGGACCATTCTTGAAGATGAAGTTCGGCAATCTCTGTACTGTCGGATCGACCATCTGTCCCAGAAAGACACCAAAATGAACGTTATTGTCGAAAATGAAACCAAGGGATGTGCCCATCGCTAAAGCAAATCCTCCATGATCGCTGACTTTGCCTTCATTGACACCCAGTGTCAGGCCTGCGTAGAAGGGTTTGCTAGCTCCCTGTGGCCGCACGAATCCCGTAAACGTTGGAAAAACCCGGGTAACAATCTTCAAATCTTCTTTGACGCGGACATAGCCAGCGAGATCAACATAGGCCCCCGATATGTACGATTTACTGGCAACTCCTTGCAGGTACATGATCCCGGGCGCGATCCCCCAGCGCCCGCTTCGGAATTCTTGCACCTCTGATTTGGATTCATAGACAGTAAGTAGAGAATCGCGTAGCCGGACTATCGCTTCACGAAAGTCTCTCAATTCCCTCAGGGTTTCATCGACCTCGGACGACTGTTGCTTCTTCTTCTCCTCCTTGTCCAAGCGCAACAGAATCGAATTTAGCTGAATCGCGTCGGCATCAACATCGGAAGCCCATACCTGCGCAGTTTTTGCATTCTCAGATCGCCTGAGACGCGAGACAGTAACCTCGGCATGTAAGACCGATTTCATCTCCTCCGGCTCCAAGTTCTTGAAGTAGGACATTCGCGCAACGCCATAGGTGGACTCCGGTTCCGCGAGGACTTGTCCTGAGAGAATGAGCATGATCCCGATGAATCGGCAGATAGGGCACATAGCAGGATTCCGCAGGTATCTACCGAAGAAAGCAATCACAAAAATCGATACTCAGAAGGAAATGTATCGATAATCGGACCAAGTTCCCGTAGGCGAGCCATGGTTCCGAGCGGTTGGTCCCTTCTAGTGAGAGCCTGAACGGGGCCGGTCTTCAACAGGGCGGGCAATCACAAAAAGGCATCTGCATCCATGGGGGACGTTTTTCGATACCGACTCAGGCGTCCAACATCTGCCGCTAGTTCTCGACGATGCTCTGAAAGGAACTAGTCGATGACACGATGGTGTAGTTCTTGTTCGCTAGATAGGAGAGCGAGTTACCGGAGCAGCCGGCCGATGTATCTGCGACATAGTAGGAAGCCGGCGGAATGCAGAAGTATGCAGTGGTTTCGCCAACGGCCACTGAAAGCGTTTGCCCCACCTTTACAGTACATCCATTGTCTGAGTTCATACTCATGGTTTGTGAGCTGGTCTTGGCATTTCGGAAGCGAATCGCGACCTGATCAGCACAAACAGGCGCTCGCAGGGCCAGATACCCGAGCAAGAGAATCGTTCCAATCTCGCGCGATTCCTGATTCTCCCGGGCCTCTTTCTCGGCCTCGCTATCCCTCTGGCAGCTCAAAGCAGCCAGTAACAGGAGTGCCGCTATTGGTTTTTTCATCTTGATTTGCCGCCTCCGATTCACGGCAGCGCCGTGACGGCTAGTGCATTTTGTCCATTGCGCGCGTGGATGGAGCGTCATACGCATTTGACTCCCACGAAGCAGAGGAAGATAATCAGCCACCAATCATCAGGGACGCCGCCGCCCGGGTTCGTAGGCTGAATCACGGGTGCTTTGAGATTTGCCTTCGTTGCTTCCTCATCCGAATAGTACAGATCATAGTCCAACTGGTTCATTCGATCGGCGATCGCATGGCCATATTTGTGGAGCCCCTCCGGCCCCAGATGAAACTGTTCAGAATAGAGCTCATCTCGTCCCCCGTAAAGGACGAATGGATTCATGAAGTCGGGGGCTATGTCCACAAAGTCGACGGTATTGCGATTCCATACGAGCTGGGTGGTCTGGGCAGCATAGAGCTCTCGGAACCTTTGTCCCAGGATGTAAGTATTCGCCGAAGCGGCATGGGCTTTGTTGGGCATGACGAGCACCATTGCCAATCCTTCTTCGCCCCGGGGGAGCCGCAGCCACTGTTGGAAGGCATTCTCCCTGTGATGATCCACTAGAAACGAGAATAGGGCCCCCATGAGCCCTCCACCGCCGGAGCGCGGTGGGTTTCGGGGCAGAATTGAATTGCGAATCGCCGACAGCCCTCCGCCGGTAAACACAGCTCGGACAGACAAGGAACTGAGATTGAGCTGTGCGGCGAGGGTCCGGTCCAGAAAGCCCATGAAGTTCTGCAGCGGCTGAGCGAAAGAGAAGCCGAGCCTGTCTCCCAGCCAATCGAAAGCCTTCATCAGAGGATCTACATGGCTTAGCAATTCACCTGGGAGGGACATTACGGCCCCGGGTGAACCGGGCTTTGTGTAGAATGAACGTGACTGGAAAGGAAAGTAGCTGGCCAGCAGGACAGTACGACCGTTCTTCTGATTGATGTAGATGATTCGTGAAACGCTGTTCAGTATCTTGTTGTTTTCATAGTGCGCCAGTGCCGGCAGGAAATCGAAAGGGATGTTATCGGAAATGACGCGGGAATCATTGCCTCCAATCTGTAGCCAGACTCTCTCGGGTGTGGTTGACTTGTACGTGCTGAGGAAGTAGCCGTTAGAATCAGTGCATCTCGAAAGCAGACCCTCTGTCATTGTAGCGGTGGTCCCAGGAAAAGCGGCGTTCAGTACTCTCCATTTGCCGCCGCTCTTCGGAAGCGGAAACAAGAACTGATCCCAGCTTTTAGACGGAATTCCGTTCGCGATCGGATTCAGCACCTTCGGCTCCGCGCCATAAAGGGAATTGTTGGAATCTCCCAGCAATTGAACATGGTATGGTCCCGTGGGATCGACGAAGCGGGAAAAATCGCAGGTTGCCCATGCCTCAGCCACCTGGTGCTCATAAACCCCGACAGGAAGAGGGTCCGATGTCGTGGCAATCTGGACTATGGTTTGCGAGGCAAGTGGATCCAGGCACAAGTATGAAACAGACACGGCAATGAGTGAGAGGATGATCTTACGCGACATGGCCTACTCCTAGTTCACCGTCACGGTGACCTGTGTGGTTGATGACTGCCGAACCTGAAATTTTGCGTCCGTGGCTGCCGAAGTAATGGATCCCGTCGGGTTGGTCACAGATATGTTGGTTGCTTGTCCAACAACCGCAGGGTGTTTCGACGTGATGCTGGCGAGGCCGCCTCCAGAATTTACGCTAATCGTCGCAGGGCCGGAAGTTGAGATAACATAGCATTTGATCCCCGAATGAGGACCTGATGCAACGCCCAGAGACAACGCGACGACGGGTACGGATTCGCACTGTTGAGAATAAGCGGTTGCAAGAACCAATAGTAAGAGCACGTTGTTCTCTTCCTCTATCAAATCGTCCGAGGAACGATCCCCCGTTAGATTCCCGCAGCTTACAGTTGAAAGCAACACGACTAGAACGCATCTTCTCACAATTCCTCTCCCGGGTGCCGCTTCCTCAATTCGTCCGTAACCTGTCTTCGCAGGGTGCGCATGCTCTCGATGTGCCTTGCCAGCATTTGTGGGTCAATGCCTTCCAGTTCCCAATTCGGATTTCGTTTCATTTCCTCGGCCATCACCAGACTATCTCCAGCCCAAAGTCGAATGCGCATCAAGTCCGGATCCTCTAAGGCCGGGAGATTGGCTCGGATGTCGTCCACGAATTCCTCTCGAATGTCATCCACGGTCTTGCCCGCATCGTCCTGCGCGAATTGAAGTATCTCCTTCATGTGCTGGGCAATTCGTGACTGAGATTCCTGCTCGTAAAATCCCGCGTAATACCGCTGCTCCATGGAAGAGGTCAGGAATTCCCTCTCGGTTTCCCGGACCGCATAGTCCCCGGAATCTTGAAGCACCTCATCTATCAACTCACTTCGCACTGCCTCGGTTCGCGTGTCCGGGATTGTGCCTGTGCGGAGAGCCAGCAAACCGGGCAGAATTGTGTTCTCGCTCGGCTTGGTACCCGGGATGCAATTCAAAGTGACGAGTAGAGGGAGGATCTGAAGCCATGACTTCAATACATACCGTCTGGCCAGAATCTCCTGAAATTGCCCATTCTGATGGTCCCATGGCCGGGAAACGGTTCCATGGAGACCTGCGGAAGCGGAGGATGCCATTGCAGAATCATGGCCATGTTCCCGCCAACAGGATGCAATCACAAAAATCGATACATACTGAAAAATGTATCTAAAATCGAACCGCCCTTTGATGGCGCCCGGAACCCCTGCGGGCAGGATTAGGTCTTCAATGCTTCCTGGGATTCTCCCATTGCAGAATCTCCGATGCGTCAACATAGGGTCGAGTATAGAACTTAGACGTAGTTTCCGGTGATGAATGCCCAGCTAGTTTCTGAGCCACTATACTCCCTCCCTCGTCCATGGCCTTCTGCACTGCGGTATGCCGCAGGGCATGCGGGTGAATAGCGCGCCCGGAGCATGTCTCCTTATCCCATCTGGCAACGATCTTCTGCAAGCCACGCGTGCTCAGTGGGTGCCGTGCATTGGATTTCCCTCGATCTGGCATGGATAGGAACAGATGATCCGTGCCTTTGGGTAGAAATCGCTCGTGATAGTCCCGCACAAACCCGAGTGCATCCGCTCCCGGCAGAGTGTAGCGAACTCTGGAACCCTTCCCTGTGAAGCGGAACACCGTTTCGCCTTCAGGCGTTTCGACTGTCTGAGACCATCTGAGCTGGACCAGTTCCTGCGCTCGCAAGGCCGTTCGCAGCGCAACAAAGAGGATTGCTCTGTCTCGAAACATCCGCTCATTCACGGGATTCCTGAATTCTTCGATCAGCTCACGAACCGTTTCCGAGGACAGGCCTTTGCCGAAAAACGCTCCCTCTTCTGGCTCCCGGTCAAATCTAGTCGGGTCGTGACGCTTCTTTGGGAACTGAATGATATTCGACAGCTGTGCTTGCATGTATGGTCCTCCGTCCACAGAGACGTCTTCAAGTGTCGAGGCTTGGCTGACCGAACCTTCCTCATGCAAAAACGAAGAACCGGTGGGCTGGCTCGGCGGAAAGTTCTTCTGCTCTTAGGGTGCTGAAAATAAGGTTCCGAAAATTTTTAGCTTTCGGAACCAAAGTGCTATGTGCGCGTCCCCGACAATTGGCTTCGGATTTCACCATTCAGAGAACGGATGATCTGGTCAGGGAATTTCTTCGATCAGGTTGGTTCGTCTAATTGTGCAATCACCGAAGGATCGACGGGTTTTCCATGCTTCTCTACAAGGTCGCTCAGACAGACAATCTTATGAACCGCGTGTTCTGGGTCCGCAGTCGCACGTTCTGCACGAATGCCGTCTTCGTGGACCCAAGAAGTCTTTACGACGCCTGCATTGGAGTTTATGTGCGCGGTAACACAATAGCTCCAGTCCAGCGAGTGTTTCACATACAGCGTGAGATCGCCGGGATCGCAAACAGCAACGGCCTTTCGCATCCAGTGTGAGGCTTTGTCCCTATACCGATTGACTCGTCCTGTCTTTTCGTCAAACTCGACGAGAAGAGAGACAATCCTCTGCATTTCATCCTTTCCATCTTTCAGTTCAACCCATCCCTCGGGCGGGCGCCACACTGCTTCAGGTGATTCGAATTCCAGCGTGGCTGTCTTTTCATTTGTGTTCTTCATTTCTGGGGTCCTCCAACACGGAGGACGCTGAAGAACGGTGAGCGTGAAGCGGGACCGAATGATCCCGCTTTGGTTCAATTCTCGATTAGCCCGCTTTCAGGATCTTCTGGAATCGGGCCTCCCATGAACGCAGCGATCTACGCTGGCGCAGGAGAATACCCATATCCTCACCCTTCTTTTGCTTTGTGGCGATCTCATCGTTCAGGTTCTTCAATACCGTCTGCACGTGTTGCAGCTTTCCTCGGTAGTAAGCGGCGTCCCTCTTCCCGGTGGCTTTCTTCTCCACGGCTGGAAGAGGCTTGGCTTCCACCGTCCCTTGCGGGGCTTTCTGATGCGGTTGAGTTGCGTTCGTCATTGGTTCTCTCCTTCTTGTAAGCTGGCAAGAAGGACGCTCGCTGCGTGCTCGAATGGACGCGTTTCGACCT
>CAZUJO010000006.1:0-30080 GCA_964619995.1 uncultured Leptospiraceae bacterium | reverse complement strand
GCGCGAGATGATGGCCTCGACCCTTGCGCAGTGTGACGACTCAGTCTTTGAACGAACCGGCGTTCACAGCGAAACGGGACGCATTCAGGTGGGCGACTACATCAAAAAGAATGTCGAACATCTGCGCCATCACATGAAGTTCTTGAACGAAAAGAAACAGATGGTTCAGCGCTGACGCTCAAGCTGGGACACGATTTTCATGGCGGCCAGGGCCGAATCCAGACTGCTGAAAGCCGTGCCGCGGCCGCGCAGAACGCGCGTGACTTCCCGGTACAGCTCGATCCATGGATTCTTGAACGCGGGCAGAGCGGACCGCTGCTCCCGCAGTTCCCGGAATTTCGCATAGCGCTGCGAAGGCGCTGAGACAAATATCCGGACTCCAGAATTGCCGCACAGGATTCGCCCTTCAGCAAGGTCGATTTCCATTTCGAATTCAAAGTAACGCCGGCGGCCGCCGCTCTCAAGCACTGCGGAAAATTCCGGATAATCAAAACGAGCGAAGGCTGTATGTTCTCCCGCTGCCTTTGAACTTCGCAGGAGCCTTCCGTTCACCCCGATTGGCGGTCCGGCGAACCAGAGCAGGAGATCAATCCAGTGGATCGCGTCGTGCAGAAGGGGGCCGGATTCTCCTGCGCCAGGCGAAGATCCAACGAGAACGCGCCCGCGAATGCTTCGGATCGGTCCAAAATGTTCGGATTCAACCAGGCGCTTAACGTAAACATAGGACGGATGATAGCGCCTTTCGAAATTCACCCACACTGGAATGGAATCGCTTAAGGTTACGAGACGTTTCGTCTGCGCATACGTCAGGGCGGGCGGCTTTTCCAGAACGATTCCCCGGACTCCAGATTTGACGGCCTCTTTGACCAGAGACGCGTGCGCTGGAAGGGACGCCGCAATCACCGCAAGATCAGCAGAAGTCCTCTCAAACAAATCCCGGCTGCGCGCGAAAAGAGGGACGGGAGTCTTCCAGAAACCCGCAAACGCAGCTCTGCGCTCAAGTTCGGGATCGCATGCGCCTGCCAGTTCGAACGATTTACTGAGTTCATGCAGGGTGCCAGCGTGCGTGCAGGGATGGTAGCGGAATCGATCGCGCTCGAGCATCCAGGCAATTCTGCCGAGGCCGAGTAGAACCGTCCGGATTCGTTTCATTTGCGAACGATGCGGGAGACCACGAACTGAATCGACCGGACAATCAGGTAAGACCAGATTCCCCATTGGAAGCTGCCGAGCAGTATGGAGAAGAAAATGAGACCACCTTCCGGAAACGCAAAATAAAGAAGGCTGAGCGGCGCGTCCGCAAGGGTGATATCCGAACAGAAGGATTTGCAGCTCAAAGAAAGCCACTGAACCCGCGGCCAGAGATAGATCAGATGCAAAAGGCAACCGGTGAAAAAGCCTATGCGAAAATCCTTTTCGAGCAGGAAAGTCATACCGGAACTATGGCAGAAAAGCGCATCCGCCGGCTCCCGTCTATTGTAATCGATCGAATCGCGGCGGGCGAGGTGATTGAAAGCCCCTCCTCGGTGGTCAAGGAACTTGCCGAGAACGCCCTCGATGCGGGTGCCACGCGCCTTCGGGTTGAGACGGCGGGCGGGGGGCTCGATTTGCTCGTGGTCGAAGACAATGGGAGCGGTATCGTCTTTGACGAGTTACCGGATGCCATTGAACGGCATGCTACTTCCAAGATCGGGTCCCTGGAAGATATCGAATCGATTCTCAGTTACGGGTTTCGCGGAGAGGCGCTTGCTTCCATCGCATCAGTGAGCCTTCTTGAAATTCAGAGCCGCCCGCCGGATGAGGCCGTCGGAGGCGTCCTCGAAAGCCGCGCCGGAACCGTGACCCGGCACGAGCGTTCTGCCGGCGGGCCGGGAACCGTCATTCGCGTTCGCGATCTCTTTTTTGCAACGCCTGCGCGGAAGAAGTTTATCAAATCGGAAAAAGCAGAGAACCTGAAGATCTTTCGGGAGCTGCGTAAAATCGCCCTCGCATCGCCTGGAATAGAGATTCACTATGTGCGGGACGGTCAGGAGCATCTGCACTACCCCGCGCGCGCATCTCTGAAAGAAAGAATCCTGGATGTGTTTCCGGGGGAGGCGGCAGACCGCTGGCTTCCCGTTGAAGCAGCGCATGACGGCGTGCAGTTGTCCGGTTTCATCAGCACACCCGACGCGGTGCGGTCGAACCGCGACAACCAGCTTACGTTTGTAAACGGACGATGTATAGAATTCAAATATCTGTCTTACTTACTAAAGAAAGGCTACGGTGACCTCATTCCGCACGGCATGCATCCGTCCGCAGTGTTGTTTTTCACCATTCCTCCAGATCTGATCGACGTGAACGTTCACCCGGCCAAGAAAGAGATTCGTTTCCTGGATGAGAACCGCATTCAGGGTCTGACCATTCGCGCAGTTCAACGGGCTCTCTCGTCCGGACCCGTCATCTTTTCGCAACAGACTCTGGATCGGAATTTCAAAGAGGTTCCAGGTCCCCGGGTTTCTGAACCTGCCAGCTGGAATTCCGGCGAAGCGCGCAGCGAAGAGATTTCTCTTCTGGAACCTGCGCGTCACATTCGCGTGGAAGAAACGCATTCCGCAGCGATTGAACTGCGCCGCGATCCGCAGAAGCCGGTGATTGACCTGCCCCATTTCCTCCGGCAGATGGGAGTGATATTCGGAACCTACATCCTCGCGGAAGCGGAAGACGGACTCTACCTGATCGACCAGCATACAGCTCATGAACGGGTAAACTATGAGAAGAAACGCCGTCAGCTTGCGGAATTGCGGGGCAAACGACAGCCTCTTCTGCATGCTGCCGTCGTGCGGCTCAGTCCGGATGAAATGCATGCGATGGAAACGCATGGGGGAGCGCTCCTTGAGGCCGGGTTCCTCGTGGAGCCAATTGGCCGGGATTCATGCGCGGTTCGCGAGGTGCCTGCATACATGGACGCGGGCGAGGAAGGCGACGTATTGCGTCATACCCTTCAGAGAGTACTCGACGGTGAACAAACCATCCACATCTTCGACGAGTATGCCGCCATGAAGGCATGCAAAGCGTCCATCAAGAGAAACGATTCTGTAGGAGGTCACGTGCTGGCCGATATTCTAAAGGATCTCATGGAGTGCGATGATCCAACTCGATGCCCTCACGGCAGGCCTACCATGGTCAAGATTTCGCGCGAGGCTATGGACCGATTGTTCATGAGGAGCTGAAATGAAATCTCTAGTCATTGGTGTTACCGGCAGCATTGCCGCCTATCGTGCATGCGACCTCATTCGCAGTCTAACAAAGAAGAACATTTCTGTTCATGTATGTATGACAGAGGGCGCAGAGCAGTTTGTTGGCAAAGTCACGTTCGAAGCTCTTACGGGAAATCCGGTGTATCGCGACCAGTGGGCCAGTGGAATGCCGCATATAGAACTGAAACGAATTGGAAAGCTCCTGGCGATTGTGCCGGCCACCGCAAACATAATCGGAAAGCTCGCCAACGGGATAGCAGATGATCTGTTAACTTCAACATATCTGGCGCACACAGGTCCTGTTCTCATCGCACCTTCCATGAATCCGGGCATGTATGCGAGCAAGGCAGTGCAGAGAAATCTCTTTCGCCTGCGCGATGACGGAGTGCACATCATAGACCCTGCAAACGGCGAGGCTGTGTGCGGGGATGAAGGACAGGGAAAACTCGCATCCATCGAACAGATAGAAACGCGAATCATGGAGTTGATTTGAAATCCCGCAAACTCATCGTTACTTCCGGGCCCACGCGGGAATGGATGGATCCGGTCCGCTTTATTTCAAATCCATCGAGCGGGCATATGGGCTGGGCGATTGCGACCGCAGGTCTGGGGCTCTTCTCTTCGGTGGATTATATCGCAGGCCCCGGGCATGAACGGTTCCGGCGCGTCGAGGGTGCAAGCAACGTATCGGTCGATACCACAGAAGAGATGCTTGAGGCTGTGATGCAGGCCCTTGCTCCTCGCGCCGTGTTGATCATGGCCGCCGCGCCTGCAGACTACGCGCCGGTCGAAATGGCATCCGGCAAAATCAAGAAGGATCCGTCTCGCAATTTGAAGGTTGAATTCAGGCCAACACCCGATATCCTGATGGAAGTTGGACGAAGCGTTCCGGACGGCATGATTCGCGTAGCTTTTGCGGCGGAAACAGATCACATCCGCGAAAACGCTCTGACAAAAATGAAGAAGAAGAACGTGGACTTCATCTGCGCGAATCAAGTTTTCAAGGACGGGATGGGCTTCGCAGCGGATGCCGGCGCGCTTCTCGTCATTGACCGCGCTGGAAACGAAAAGCAGCTGGGGCCCATGCCCAAAGACGCGCTCGGGCCTGAGCTATTGTCCTTTCTTGCTTCGCGACTGGAGGATGGATGAAAGTAAAAATCTATTCAATGCTTCTGGGGTATCGCGAAGCAGAAGCGCGCGTGGACAAGGATGCGAAAGGAAGAACCGTCCTGGTCGTTGATGGAGTGGGCGAAGTGTCGGCGCTCGAATACATCAAGCAGGGCTTGAAGCTCATTCAGGCGTCGGAGCACGAAGTCCAGACTCTTCGTGCAGCCGGCTACCCGATGAAGAATGAAATGCGCTGAGCCCTGCCTGTGACTATATATACTTCTTAAGTATTTCAGGAATCTCGATCGAGCCGTCTTTCTGCTGGAAGTTTTCCACTACTGCAGCAAGCGCCCGGCCGATGGCTACCCCGGAACCGTTCAGCGTGTGCACAAGCCTTGGCTTGCCTTTTCCGCCCGATTCCTTGAAGCGAATCATACCGCGCCGCGCCTGAAAATCCAGGCAGTTTGAGATCGATGAAATTTCCATATATCGATCGAGGCCCGGCATCCAGACTTCCAGGTCGTAGGTCTTGGCCGCAGTCGCGCCCATGTCGCCGCTCGAAAGAAGGACGACGCGATAATGCAGGCCGAGTCGTTTCAACACTTCCTCTGCGTGAAGCACCATCTTTTCGTGAATTTCGCGCGACTGATCGGGATGCGCGAGCTGAATCATTTCGACTTTCTGAAACTGATGAACACGGATGAGGCCGCGGGTGTCCTTTCCGGCGGCTCCGGCTTCGCGGCGAAAGCAGGACGTATGCGCAGTCAGAGCAATCGGCAGATCTTTTTCTTCAATGATTTCATCCCTGTATAGGTTCACGAGAGGGACTTCAGAAGTCGGGATCAGGGAAAGCTCATCGCGGTCGAGGCGGTAGTACTCGCCTTTGAATTTTGGATACTGGCCTGTCGTCGTCATGCAAGCATCGTTTACGAGGATGGGCACCCAGGCTTCCTGGTAGCCGTGCTCTGACGTGTGCAGATCGAGCATATAGTTCATGAGAGCTCGTTCCAGTTTTGCGCCCAGTCCGCGGTAGGTATAAAAGCGCGAGCCAGCAAGCTTCACGCCACGCTCGAAGTCAAAAATGCCCAGCTTCTCGCCCACATCGAAATGAGTCTGTGGTTTGAAATCGAACTCTCGCTTTTTTCCATGTTCCCGGACGACTTTGTTCGCGGATACATCTCCCACGGGAACTTCAGGCTCAATAAAGTTGGGAAGACCGAAAACAATATCGGTGAGTTTTGCTTCTTCTTCTTCGCAGCGCTTTTCGAGCTCTGCGATCTGGTCGCCCAGGTTCTTCACTTCCGATTTGCGCTTTTCCGCCGCGTCTTTCTTTCCCTGCCCAATGAGGTTTCCGATCTCTTTGCTTGCTGAGTTTCTCTCTGCCCGGATCTTATCCGCATCTGTCTTCAGCTGCTTTACAGCGAGAATCAGCTCTTTGAGCCCGGCGAGATTGCCGGCGTCGAAGCGGCGCTTCTGCAGCATGGATTCGAGTTCTTCAGGGTTATCTTGAATTCGTTTTAGATCGAGCATAGGTTCCTATTTTTTCAGAGCAAAAAATCTCTGTGTATTCGAATAAATCTGCGAAAGGACGTCCACCGGATTCTCTCCCAGTTTCTCTGCGCGCAGGCTGGCCAGAAAGCGCGCTGTGTGAGCGGTGAATGCGGGTTGATTCGTCTGGCCCCGGACCGGATTCGGAGTGAGAAACGGCGCGTCCGTTTCCACCAGAATGGATTCGAGCGGGATGCGAACCGCGGCGTCCTGAATTACGGCAGCGTTCTTGTACGTGAGAATTCCGCTGAACGATATGAACCATCCAAGATCGACGAATCGCATCGCTTCTTCATAGCCGTATGTGAAGCAGTGGAGAACGCCGGCTGCCTTCGTGTCCCGGACCATCTTCTCCGCGTCAATCACGGACTGGATTTTTCCGGGGACAAACATCTGCGAATCGCGCAGGTGCACCACGATCGGCAGGGAAAGTTCGACCGACAACTGAAGGTGAGCGAGGAAGCTCTCCTTCTGATTTGAGACGAACTCGGTGGAGTGATAGTAGTCGAGGCCCGTTTCTCCAATTCCAAGGAAGTCGGAGCGATTGCGGCTCTGTCGAACAAAGTCGAATAACGTTCGATTTCCGGAAATGTCATGAGCTCCTTCCGGATGAAGTCCTGCAGTCCATCGCAGCTTCACCGGTCCGGAAGCGTGTTCTTCGCACAGAGCCGCATGATGCCGCGCAGTCGTTTCGTCCACGGCGATGAGCACGGCTTCTGAAACGCCGGCGTCGCTTGCCGCTTTCAGTGCGACCGCCGCGGGGATTCCTTTTTCCTCCACCATGTTGAGGTGGCAGTGAGTATCGATGATGTTATTCTGCACTGAGAACCCACTCAAGAATCTTCGGGCTCGTGCGTTCAAAGATTGCGTGCACCTGCTCAAACCCTTCGATCCCGCCGTAGTATGGATCGGGCACTTCGGGAACGCGGCCAAGACGCGCGGACTCGGGATCAAATGAGCGGTACATCCTCAGCTTTGCATGGTCGCGGTCGCTCGATGCGAGAGATACGACGTTCCTGTAGTTCCAGTTGTCCATCAAGAGAATGAGGTGAAAGTCCTGGAAATCGCGTTTGCGAAACGGGCGCGAACGATGGTTGAGATCGATTCCAAACTGACCGGCGACCCGTCTGGTAACGGGATGAGGCAGCTCGCCTTCATGTTCATCGGAAGTTCCGGCAGAATCTGCGTAAACCAGGTGATCCACTTTCTCTTTTTCGATGAGTTTCTGAAACACGCCTTCTGCGGCCGGCGAGCG
Source organism: uncultured Leptospiraceae bacterium (assembly GCA_964619995.1). Lineage (GTDB taxonomy): Bacteria > Spirochaetota > Leptospiria > Leptospirales > Leptonemataceae > JAEUSB01. The sequence goes on along the minus strand of CAZUJO010000006.1, from coordinate 22,931 downwards.
GCAGATGTTGCCGTGACAGACAAAGAGAACGCCTTTTTTTTCTATTTTCATGGTCGTTGCGCGGCTAAAGGTTTTTCTGAGCGGGACGATCTTGTGTACGCTCGGAGAAACAGATGCGCCGTCTATTACTGCCTGTTCTATTGAACGCGGCCTTCTGGCCGCAGATTATTCAGGCCTCGGCCCAGCCAATCCTTTTCATTTTTGACGCATCCGGCTCCATGTCCGAGCCCTTTCAGGGAGTCACGCGCATGAAGGCAGCCCGCCTGATGCTCAAGGAGCAGATGAACAAGCTGCCTCTGGGCACAAGAGTGGGTCTTGTGGCCTACGGAAACGGCATTCCGGGCTGCGAGTCGCATCGTCTGTATGCTCCGATTGCGCGATCGAGTTCCGGAAACATCAGCCGCGAGGTCGATAAGATGCAGGCTGCCGGGGAAACTCCGATTGCGGCGACGCTTCGCCAGGTGGGCAAGACCGTCCTTGCGAAAGAGAAAGACGCCCGCATCGTTTTGATCTCAGATGGAAAAGAATCCTGCGGCGGCGATCCCGCAGCCGAGGCGGCTCTTCTCCGCCAGCGGGGATTTTCCGTGTATGTGATCGGCCTCGGCGTGGACGAGGCGACCGCCGTTGATCTTGCGAAAATCGCGCGAACGGGCGGCGGTGTGTATTACAACGTTCAATCGAACACGGATTTCATCCGAGCCATCGAAGAGAGCACGGACACGGCTCATGTGGCGGAAGGCCGGAAGGGTGAATGGGATGACTCAGACCGCCCTGCCGACCGGCCGAGCACGGATTCTCGTCGTCCATCAGATCCGCCGTCCGACAGCGCTGCACCTGCAGATGAGAAGCGCGAACCAAATGTTGTTACCAGCATGGATGCGGACGGGATCTATCTGCGCGGTATCAGAACCTCTCCGCTTCCAGGCGGACGAGTGAAACTTGAAATTGATTATACATTTCGCTGGATTCCCCGCGGCGACTACATGCTGACCATGCAAATTTTTCCCGGAATGCAGGCGCCTCTGCCCGACGGAGCGGGAAGCGCCGTGCACTACAATTCGGACACCGGATCGGGAACGATGGTGATTGAACTTGACCCGAGACAGCAGTCAGGGCAGTCTCCCATCATCGTCGGGGAGCTTTGGGATATCTCAGAAGTACCAGTCCGGGTCAGCCGCGCCGTTGCGCCCTGATTCTTTTCTTTCTTTTTTTCATTCTCGGCGCGGGGGCGCTGCGCGCGGAACCGCATGAATCCTGGTCAGACCTGGACTCTCCCGAGTCGCGCGTTTATGGGAGCGAAAAGGAAGAAAAGTACCCGGTAAACGCGTTCTTCTTCGAGCATGAATCCTGGGAAGGCCATGAATCATGGCATGCCTTCTGGTTTCTCGGCGCTCGCGATTACCCGTATTTCAGTTCCTTCCGCGTTCTGCCTTTCTACTATCATCTGCAGAGCAAGAAGGATAACCGGGAGCGAACGCTCATCCTGCCGCCGCTTTACATTCATCAGGTGGATGATCACAAGTCGTTCACGTTTACGCCGCTTTCTCTTTTTTCAGATTCCAATTACGGCGCAACCTACACGCACTTCTACGGCTGGCTCTTCATGCGAAAGAAAGAGCCGGAGATGCTGCATACGGCGTTCTTTCCCCTCGTGTATACGGGAACGGGCCCGGAAGATTTTTATGCTGCAGCAATTCCGTTTTTCTATTATTCGAAAAGCGGACCGCCCGGTAACGAGACCACTGCTCTTCGCACACCGCTCTACTATCACTCCAGCAAACAGGGCGAAGACGATCGATTCTTCTCGATCTCACCGCTGCACTTCTATGATCGTGACAGCGCAGGAACCGCTGTCGGGTTCCCTGTGCTGCCTGTGCTGTTCTACCGAAACTCTACGGAGTCCTCAGTATCGAGCCGTTACCTGACGGTGCTGGGATTGAGAACAGACACGCAGGGCCTGGAAAAACTCCAAATCCTGCCGCTGATTTTCTACGGGCGAAACGACTATCTCTGGGTTCTTCCGGTTTTCTTCTGGGGACAGGATTATCATCTCGTAGGTCCCGTATGGTGGTCGAATAACGGTGAAGAATCAAAGAACTTTCACGTATTCCCGGTCTTTTTCTCGGGCACTTCCGAGGCCTCAAGCTATTCGTATTCGCCCCTGCATTTCTATTCGCGGACGGGCGAAGACACCTCCTGGGGTCTGCCGCTCATTCCATTTCTTGCATACAAGGGACAGACGGGCGAACGCGTTCATCGAAACATTCTGACGCTCTTCGACTGGACGACAACACCCCAGGGTCTTGAGCGGTTCTGGTTCATGCCTCTCGTCTATTACGGTCGCGACGACTATCTGTGGATTCTGCCGTTTTACTTTTCCGGCAAGGACTATCATCTCGTCGGGCCTGTCTACTGGTCGCGCTCCTCTGACGAAGCGGATGCATCCAGATCGCTGCACGTGTTCCCTCTCTTCTTCTCGGGGAGTTCGGAGCAATCGGCTTATTCCTATTCACCGCTTCATTTCTATACGCGCAGCGGACAGGATACTTCCTGGGGATTTCCGCTGCTCCCCGTTATTGCGTACAAAGGCCAGGAGGGCGATCACGTTCATAGAAATGTGTTGATGTTGTTCGACTGGGCGACTACGTCCAAGGGTCTCGAACGATTCTGGGCCATTCCTCTCGTGTTCTACGAGCCGGAGAAATCCCTCTGGATCATGCCGGCCTTCTTCAAAGGAGAGAACTATCTCACCGTAGCTCCGTTCTACTTTCATACGGAAGATCCCAATGAGAAGACCTCTACGACCTTCGGTCCGATCTATTACTGGTACAATTCGCCCGAGGAACATCAACGGTTGATCCTGAACACATACTGGTCGCATAACGGCGCCAGTTCTTCGCTCCACGTGATGCCGTTCTATTTTTCCTGGTTTACGAAGCCTGATCCGAAAGGTCTCGAATATGAGGGCTCCGTTTACAATCCCCTGTTCGTCCACAAACAGGAGTATTCAACTGACCGGGATCTTTCGTTTTCAGACACGCTCTGGGCGCCGATTCTACCGCTGTATTACCGGCATCGCAGCGTGGACGGTGACTACAACTGGGCGCTTCTGTTCAGCTGGAGTACGCACCTCGGTGAGTTGAAACATCTCGCTGTGGCTCCCTTCTTCTTCTGGAAGTCCGGCCGGAAGCAAGGGTATCTCGTTGTTCCGCCCTTCTTCATTCGGCCGAGCGGTCCCGAAGCGACGGAAGGCTGGTCTGCTGGTCTGACGCATTTTCACAAATGGACGGAGAGTTCCGACTTTCTGTTGTGGCTGCTCTACTATCACGATTACACGCCGGAAGCGCAATACACACACATTTTCCCGCTGTACTGGTCATGGCATACACAGGAAAGCACGGGGCAGGTGACGCTGCCGCTGTGGATGGATTACGAGGACAAGAGCAAGATCGTTCATGTGAACATACTGGGTTATTCGAAAACGAGAGCGGCGGGCGTTGTAGGAGCGTCGGTCGGCGCGAAAGACGGACGCTGGTATCTGGATACAGAGGTCTCGTGGCTTTATAACGCGTTCAGTTTTTCTGCGAGGGTCTCCACACCGCCTCCCGAATCTGCAAAGAAGCGCGAACAGGAACCCCGCGTTGAGCTTCTCCAAACCATCGGCATTCGCGACATCGCGGAAGAAGAACAGAAGAAACAAAAGGAACAGAACCTCGATGTTCCAAGGTTGAGTCGATCGCTGCTCACCAGCCGGCAGGACTCCTACTACTTCTGGGGATTCAGCGTTCTCTACGGTATCGTTTCTTACCAGCATGCGGACACGATGCGTCACTTCCGCCTGCTTCCGTTCTACTGGCTTTCCTGGGATACACGTTCGGACAACAAGGTCTTCGTAGTTCCGCCATTCTTTGTTTCTTACCTGTCCGATGAAACGGAATACTTTGTTCTCTTCCCGATCTACGGCAAGCAGCGGCAGGGCAAGTCCTGGGTGAAAGCGTGGGGAGCCGTGCTTGCAATTCAGGAGCACGACGAAGAGGAAAAAAGAGACGAGATTTCCGTTTTGTGGCCTCTGACGAACTTCTATTCGTCTGAGAAAGGATCAGGATCCCGCATCATTCCGTTCTACTGGCACAGAAGAGACACGCAGGACGGGGTCACAAAAGAGCGGACCATCAGTCTTGCGTACTATCGAAGCGCGCTGATTTCGAAAGGCGAAGAATCCTTCACGATGGCGCCTATCGTCCCCCTTTTCTTTCGCTGGCACACGCAGGATGAAACGACAGACAGAAGCACAAATATTCTCCTGCCGATTTTCTACCTGGATCGCACCGCGTCTCTGCAAACCGACGAGGCGAAGAATCCAGTCTCTTCGGAAACGCTGCTCGCAGCGCTTCCTGGCATTTACTACCACGCCACGAAGACACCTTCATTCGAAGAGACGACGCTTTTCCTTTTAGGATTCTATTCGCATTCAGATTCGCGGGAGCGTCACACATCGGTCTTGTTCGGGCTGTATTCGCGCGACAAGTATCCAGACGGAGGATATTACACGAAGTTCCTCTACGGCCTCGCGGCGGCGCATGAGTCCAAAGAGGAAAAGGGCTCCTGGATCTTTCCGTTTTATTATTACAACGGTCAGGTTGATTCAAAGAACTACACGCTGAATATTCTCGGCCTGGTTCACAGAACCGTCGACGAGAACGAATCCACGTTCCACATTTTCCCTTTGATCTACACATGGCGTACCGGCACGGAATTTACCGGATTTTTCGCGGGATTTTATGTGCATTCGTATGAAGCCGAAGGCCGGTTCAATCTGCTGTATCTCTACGATCATACACGCAGCGAAGATTACAATGAGTATGAAGCTCTGTTCGGCGCGATGCATCTGAGCAGCACCAAAGAGTCACTTCATGCGAGCCTGCTCTACGGAGCTTTGTTTGAACTGGATTCCGAGAAGGGCGATGCGCGGCGCACTGAGGTCGATCTGGCGCTGTACCTCGCTGGATTCACCCTCAGCGAGAATTCAACGCATCACCGTCTTCTGCCTCTTTACTGGTTCTCCACAAGTCCGGACATAACGCGTTTCGTCAGTCCAATCGTGTACTATGACGATGACAGGAGCGATCCATCGTACCACACGCGAAAGATCTGGTCTCTGCCATTCTGGTATTCGAGCACGCAAAGAGACGATAGAAATGAATCTGCCTGGTTTTTGCCTGTGCCGTTCCTTTATCATTCATCAACTTCGGCGAACGGCAGGACTCTTGCTTCGCACACGAATCTTCTTTTACTGGAAGACTGGCAGACTGACGAACAGGGTCTGCAGAGCGTGTTCAGTCTTCCTTTCTTTTCGTGGAAAAGAGACGACCACTTCTGGCTGATCCCGTACTACCACGGCGAAAACGGAAGCGAGCACTCGAATCATCTATGGCCGCTGGTATTTACATGGACCGGCGACAAGGATTTCACGGGAATCTTCGCAGGACTCTACGTCCGGTCCTATGAAAACTATCGCCGTCAGAACTTTCTCTATCTGCTCGACCACACGAGCAACAACGACTACGGTGAATACGAGGCCATGTTCGGAGCTGTGCACTTCAGCCACAGTGATGAGTTGTTCAAGATGCGCCTTCTATACGGCGCGCTGTTCAATCTGGAATCGCGCAGCGGTTCCTCGCGGCAGCTGGACATAGATTTCGCCCTGTATCTGGGCGGTCTGCAGATCCGCGATGATTCCATTCATCACCGCCTGCTGCCGCTTTACTGGTACGACCATGACAAGAATTCGATGCTCCTGGCAAGCCCGCTCTTCTACTATCGGAACGATGCGACGTCGCACACATTCGTCAGTCTGCCGTGGATTGAGATTGAATCCGATTCGGGCGCGAGCCTCCTGCAACTCGGTCTTCTCGGAACCGCATGGTACCGGAATTATGACCGCTATGAAAGATCCGACCGCAAGATGGCGCTGCTTGGTATCCTCTACGATGACGTACAAAGACCGGAGCGCGGCTATCGCGCGCGCGGAAGCCTCTGGGGACTCATGTGGGATTACGAAACGGAAGAAGAAACCGGTTTCAGCAAAGTGTCCGTTCTAAAATTCCTGTACAGCAGAACAGAACTCAACGGAACTGTAAAGCATCGCATCCTCGGCATCTCCTTCTGATATGTCCCTCTCCCATTCGAGCATGCGCAGCCTTGTGCTGCTTCAACTTCGGGTGCGGATGCTCCCCGCGCTCATTTCATTCAACACACTGATCGCCGCGCTCATCGCTCTTCTGCCTCTTGACGTGATTCAATTGTTTCGAGGCGGATTGTATTCAGAGGACGTTCTATTTGCGGGTGAGATTCTGATCGTTTCGGCGTTCTGCATTGCTGCTGTTGTTCAGATTCTATACTTCGGGTTGAGGCTTGCCGCTGCTGTGATTCTTCGCGCCGAGCGCATTGCTGTCAATGTGCTGCCCGGGGCGGCTCTCTTTCTGTTTCTTCAGCCTTATGTGGATCAGCTGGCGCTTGCGCAGCTGCCGGCGGTGCATCCGCTTATAGTCTGGGCTGTTACGCTGATTGCTGGACTCCTCTTATCTCTGCCGTTGCTCGCGGTGTTTCCGGACTTTCGCGGGGAAAACAGTCCAATCTTTATTTTTGCCGTCGTCCTCAGCCGTCTGTTGATGACTCTCTTTGAACGCCCGGATGGTCCAGTGTCGTTCGTGGCCGAGATTGGGTTTGAGATTCTTTTGTTCGCCGTTCTTTATCTCTGGCTGCAAATGCGCCGGCGGCTTCATCGCTCTCCGGACTACACACCCTTCTTCGTTCCGTTCTCGCAGCGTGCTGCTTTGATCTCTGTTGCGGCCGTCCTGTACGCCTCTGCGCTCGCGCTCCCTTTGCTCGAGTGGCAGCTGGATCGCGCGCCAATCTTGATCGTGCTGTGTGCAGCATTGTCCTGGATTCTGTCGGCCCACGTGCTCGATGCGCGGCTTGAGAGTTCAGAATCGGGAAATTCACCCTGGCTCGCCCTCCTGTTTGCGATCCTCTCGAGCGCAGCCCTGCTCGATCTCTACGTGCGATTTCCTGCGGCGGCTCCATCCACGGCTGCAAGGCTTCTTTCCGCCGAGGCTGTTTCCGGGCGGCTCTTGCTGAATGCGGGTAGTCTGCTCGACGAAGACATGGATGGAAATTCATCCTGGCCAGCGCTCGATCCAGATGATCGCGATCCTTGCGCGAGAAAGGACGGATTGAACATTTGCCGCAATCCCGCTCCGCTCGACCTGCCTCCGCCGAAGTACAATCGCGTATTGATTGTCACCGCATCGACCCGGGATCGAACAGGCGTTCCTTCGTTCCTGCCTGCGGACGATGTTTTGCTCTCACTGCGCTCGATGCTGCGCGGCGTGGACGGATATTCTGCAGCGTATCGCAAGCCCGCGGACCCAATGCTCTCCACGGTTTCGGAGTATGGCTTTCGAACGATTTGCGTTGGAGTTCGCGCTCCTGAGCTTTCCCCCGAATCAGGAAATGGGCTCGATCACGGCTGTCAGGTAGTCCTCTCAGCGCAGGACATTGACGCGGCGATCGCGGCGGCTGAGAAGTATTCGCGGAAGAAAGTGCTCGTATGGATTCACGCCAACAATGCGAGCAGCTCCGAAATCACTGCCGCAAGGTCAAGAATGAACTCTTACCGTTATGCGATCGTGAAGATGGACGTCGAACGTCAGTCAGTCTACTTCGAAACAAAGGACTTTCAGGCTCCGTTTCACATTCGGTCCCTTCTTGCCAAAATTCTGGCAGATACGGAGCCGCCGGATGAAGCCGTCGATATTCAAATTCGGTCGCGAATTCGGGCGCCGGCTCTGATGAAACTGGGGGGACGATCGCCCCGCTTTTTCAACTCAATCCGTTATGCGCGCAAGCCCGACGACAAGCCGTACCGCCAGGCCTTTGAGGGGTTTTCAGGCGCCGTATGGATTACGGAGCCTGGCGAACGACCGGATTAAAATCAGGCACGCCTTCGCCGCCTATCGTTCTTGATCAATGAAAGTCGGGCTGACCGGTTGCTTCGCAGACAATCGTCCACAGGTAACCTTTTGGATCGACTTTCTTGCGTCCCTGGGTTGCCAGCTTCAGCGGCACAAAGGTGTAATATGAGTTCCAGTATCCCACCATGAAGCCAGTCTTCCCTGCCATCGCTCCGTGCACGGCATTCTGCGCCAGCATGATGCAGAAGACGGCATCATCGGCGCTCGCAGGCACGCTGCGTATAATGTAGCTTGGATCAATGTACTTTAGCACAATCGGAATATTGCGTTCCTTAAAGTATTTCTTGATTTCTCCGGACAGAACTAGACCTATATCGCCGTATTTGACATTGCCGGACGCATCTTTTTCGCCGCTGAGCGTGCAGTATTCCTGGCCTGCCCCTTCTGCGACGAGCACAACGGCATGCTTCGCGTCGATCAGCCTGCTTTCCAGGTGCGGCAGAAATCCCTTTTCGCCTCGCAGTTCAAACCTGGATTCGGGGACAAATACATAGTTCACTTCGTTCGATGCGAGCGCTACGTAGGATGCAATGAAACCGGAGTCGCGCCCCATGACTTTTACCACGCCGATTCCGTTTCGCGCGGACTTCGCTTCCGCATGCGCCGCATGAATCGATTCGTTCGCAATGGCAACGGCGGTTGCGAAACCGAACGTCTTGTGAGCGAATTGAATATCGTTGTCGATGGTCTTGGGAATCCCGGCGACGGCGATCTTAAGACCTCTGCGCTGGATTTCCTCGTGGATGGCGAGAGCGCCGCGTAACGTTCCGTCTCCGCCGAGAGCGAAGAGAATGTCAATCTTCTGAGCGACCAGAGTATCCACCATACGGCCAATATCCTGATTTCCGCGCGAAGTCCCGAGAATCGTTCCGCCGGTCTTGTGAATGTCATGAACGAGAAGCGGCGTCAGCGGAATCATTTCATGACCAAAGTCAGGAATCAGTCCCTCGTAGCCATACTGGATCCCGACGATATTCTTTACGCCGTACGAAAAATAGAGAAGCCGCACCACGCTTTGAATTACGTTGTTCAGGCCCGGGCAGAGCCCGCCGCACGTGACAATCGCTGCCTTTGTATTTTCCGGATTGAAGTAGATCTGTTTTCTGGGCCCGGCATTTTCGAACGTCGCGGGTTCGCCAGAAGCAAACGACGCGCGGACGGAGTCCAGTTGCAGATCGATCAAGACACGGTCTTCCTCTGCAATGAACTGAGGAACGGTGATTGGCGAGGGAAATTTACAGTCTCCCAGGCGGCTGATGCTTGTATCCATATCATTCTCCTCAGATCTTTTTCTGCAATAACACGCAGCTGCGCGCCGCCGCCAGGCAGGTGTCGCTTACCTCGGGCCCATCGAGCTGAAAATCATGCGGCGGCGGAGCGGATGTATCGATGACGCGAATCCACTTTCCCTGGCTCAGAATCGGAAGCTCAAACGAAAGTGTCTCATGATACGCGTTGAGAATCGCAAAGAATTCCTGCCCGTCGTCTCCCTGCAGACAGAACGCGAGCGAGTGAGAAACGAAACTCCAATCCGGCTGCCACAGCTTAACGCCCGACCATGTGATCATGGGAGGGTGCGAAGACCAGAAGCGCTCTTTGTGAAAGACGCGGTGATCGCGGCGAAACGCGGCCAGGCTTGTCTGGAAACGGAGAATCTCTGCATTCTTCTCAAGGTCTTTCCACGAAAACCAGCCGAGCTCGTTGTTCTGACAGTAAGCGTTGTTGTTGCCCTGCTGCGTCCGTCCCGCCTCGTCTCCCATCTGGATCATCGGCGTTCCCTGAGAGACAAACAGGATGGTCATGAAATTCTTGATTTGCTGCGTGCGAAGGCGCCGGACCTCTTCGCGCGTGGCGGGTCCTTCTTCGCCGCAATTCCAGCTGAAATTCTCATCCAGGCCGTCGCGGTTCTGTTCTCCATTCAGTTCATTGTGTTTCTGATTGTAGCTTACAAGATCGTATAACGTAAATCCGTCGTGGCACGTAAGGAAGTTGATGCTTCGTTCCGGCTCCCATTCCTGCTGCGGAAAGAGATCGGGGCTGCCCACAATGCGCGATGCAAGTTTCTGCGTCATTCCGCGGTCACCGCGAACGAATCGGCGAACGTCGTCGCGATAGACTCCGTTCCATTCGGCCCATTTATGACCAATGAAGGAGCCGACCTGATACAACCCGGATGCATCCCAGGCCTCGGCGATGATACGCGTTCCGGCAAGCACCGGGTCGGATTCGATTTCCCATAATATGGGAGGACTCTTCAAGGGCTGTCCCCATTCATCCCGGGAAAGAACGCTGGCCAGGTCGAAACGAAAACCGTCGACGTGCATTTCGGAAACCCAGTAGCGAAGGCAGTCGAGAATCATGCGCCTTGCGATGGACTGATTCGCATTGAACGTGTTGCCGCATCCGCTGTAGTTTGCGTAGAGAGACCGGTTCAGGGGGTCCGGGATGTAGTATGCACGGTTTTCGAGGCCGCGAAATGACAGCACGGGCCCGGTATGATCGCCCTCCGATGTGTGATTAAAGACAACATCCAGGATCACTTCAATGCCGGCGCGATGCAGGGCTTTTACCATATCGCGAAATTCGCGCACGGGAGCCTGCGGATCGGTTTGTGTCGAATAACCGGTGTGAGGCGAAAAAAAGGAAACAGGACTGTATCCCCAGTAGTTCGTGCGGCCATGGGGCGCATCCCGCTCGTCAAAATGCTGAACGGGAAGGAGTTCGATTTCTGTGACGCCGAGCGATTTGAGGTACGGGATCTTCTCAATGATTCCGGCGAATGTGCCGCGCTTCTCTGGCGCCACACCGCTGTCGGGATTTCGTGTGAAACCGCCCACGTGCAGTTCATAGATGAAGGAGTGCGCGAGGTCGCGGTGTATGGGTGTGTCTCCCTCCCAGTCATAGTCCGCTGTATCGACCACGACGCTTTTCATGCAGCAATGTACGTTGCTCCCGGGCCGTTGCGCGGCGCTGCGGTCGTAATTCTTGCCGACGGCTACGGCCCTGCCATACGGGTCGAGCAACGCCTTGCTCCCGTCGAAGCGCAGGCCGGATTCTGGTTCAAATGGTCCGGTGGCCCGATAGGCGTAGAGCGTTCCTGGCCTGATATCTGGCACGAAGATATGCCAGTAGTAGAAGGTTCGGTTCTCGCTGCGGTCAAGGCGGATCACCCGGGAGGGTTCGGATGCATCCACGTCATCAAAAAACAAGAGCTCAAGGAAACTGCAGTTCTTGGAGAAGACACAGAAATTGACCCCCCCCGGAACCACAGTGGCGCCGGGCGGATAGGAGCGGCCGGGAAGGGGAGGTTTCGCCATCCATCTACACAATGCATATGAAGCCACGAACTCAAGTGAATTTCGCTATACCATTCCGAGCACGCTTCGCGCAATAGGCCATGGCTGCCGGACAAGAAAAAGTGCAGGTGCGATGGATCGATGCGGATGCCCGGAACCGGCTTCGCGCCGTATTCGATGACCTCGAGCAGAGCCTGCACATTGACGGCATCAGCGTGGTGCTGACCACGGCAGTCCTTGAGCTTGTGGAAAACGCGGTGAAGGCGAACCTCAAGCGAGCGTTCTTCATCAAGAACGGTTATGCATTCGACAATCATTCAGAGTATGAGAAAGGCATCCAGGCCTTTGTGAAAGCCTATCCTGACATTCGTCAGGGTCATTATTCAGAAGCTCTGCGCGAACTCGCCCTCGTTGTATCCGTCGAAGTCGATTACAACGATCAGCGTCTTCTCGTTTTTGTTGAAAACAATGCGGTGCTTGTTTCGCAGGAGGAAGAGCGGATCCGCAAGCAGCTTGCTGCAGCCATGCTGTCTGACAAGCTTGCGGAATTTTACGTTCACTACGGCGACGAAACGGAAGGAAGCGGTCTGGGTCTCGCGATGATTGTGGTCTTGATTCGCAATCTCGGATTTGCAGCCGAGAACTTTCGCGTTTTTCAACAGGGCGATCGAACGATTGCGCGCCTCGAATTTCCCTTGAATGCGGACTATGTTCCGATACGCGAGCGCTGGCGCCGCGAAAATCCCTCCGGTTGATGCCGGATCTCTCTTTGCGACCGCTTATTTTTGGCCGGGAGTAGCGGCTGCGGAATGATTTGCCGCTGCGTTCGCAGTCTCTCCGATTCCCGGGAACCGAACTGAAAGGATCGCAAGATCATCCGTCAAACGGTCGCCTGCAGTCAGCGTTCGGAAAATAACCTCAGCATCCCCGCCCGCTTCTTCGCAATTACGCAGGAACAAATCTGGATCCTCGTTCAATGCAGGCTGGCCTGCTCCGTCCGTGACGATGAGGTCGTCGCGCCCGTCTGTAGCGCAGATGAAGACGTCACCAGGTTCTACATGAAGCACCTCAACCGGAATCTCGGCAGGAGTCGGCCGCATTCCAAATCTGGGAAGAACACCCGGCGAAAGGAAGGAACCCTTTCCGTTTCGCACAAGGACCGGGGAGGGGTGATCCGAGTTGAGATAGAAGATCGTGTTTGAATGCTCGTCGATCAAAGCAATCACAGCCGAGATCATCATGTAGCCGCTGAAGCTTCGGAATACTTCATTCAATTCCGCATAACAGTTTCGCAGCCACTGTTCGGGCCCCACGTCCTCATTCGAGGATGCTGTGATGGACTCGAATACCGCGCCAAATACAAGCGCGCCCCCCGCGCCCTGCATGGATTTTCCCATGGCGTCAGCATTGGCAACCGCGATGCACCGGCGGCCTGCGATCTGAACCGTTCTCGCGATGCAGAGATCGCCGCCCAGCTGATCTTCCCAGCGCATATACTTGAACTTTTTCTTCTGCAGCACGTGTTCTTGAATCGAAAGAGCCGTGTCCGAAACGCGAATGCCGCTTAACGGCTGAAGAAGAAGCGAAGTCAGATAGTAGTCCAGGTCCTGAGAGAGTTTCAGCGTGCGAACCTGCTCGAGCGATTGTTCCAGTTCTGCGGTTCTCTCCTGCACCCGCCCTTCGAGGTTGGCGTAGAGAGTGGAGTTTTCCAGCGAGACGGCAAACTGCGAGGTCAGGACGGACAGGAAGCGCAGCTTCTCTTCGGTAAAGATTCCCGTCGCAAGGTCATTGTCGAGATAGAGAAGTCCCGCAGCAGTGCCCTTGACGAGAAGCGGCAGGCACATGACAGATTTTACCGGCCTCTCCGCGAGACCGAACGAATCGTCCAGTGAAGCATCGTTGAGAATGATGGGCTCAAGACTGCTCAGCACACGATGGAGAAGCAGGGGGGGCAGAAAATCCACGTTCACCGCCGCCTCATGAGTCATCTCAACTTTGATTTCAGGATCGGCGTTTCCCACAGCAGCCATGCAGAGGCGTCCGTCGTGGTGATGAATGTAGGCGATGCGGCGGGCTCCAGCCTGAACGAGAATCGTTTCGAGCATACGCTCAATGAGTTTGCTCTGAACGATCTCGCTCGAGATCGCAATCGCCGTGCGCGTGATCGCAAGTACGTCCGTGGAATCAGACTGATGGCTCTCTGACCTTCGCATTTGTGCGGAAGGAAATTCGCTCCGAAGATGATGAAGTTTCCGGTCAGCGCCGAAGAGGCTGTAGTAGTACAGCGAATCGGAGATGTAATGATCAGCGGCTTCCGCTGCTCCGATTCGATGACAGTGACGCCCGGCTCGCTCCGCTGCGAGCGCGCGGAGCAGAAGATCTTCATCTTGAGCGGCTAACTGCATGGCGCGGCTGAAGTCGGCGAGCGCCCCGGGATGCCCGGTAATGGCGCGAGCCTCGGCGCGCAGGAGAGCGAGGCGTTTATGCATGTGCGGCGCTTCGAGAGTCCGTGCCCAGCCCTCGTATGTCTTCATGATCCCGCCCAGCTTGCGAAGCATCGAGGCTGTTGCTCTCCCCTTTTCTTTCAGGTCAAGGATGGCCATTCCGCGAAAGAACAGGAATGCGGGTCCGATCGTCAGCGGCCGAGCGGGTTCGACGATCTTCTCGAGTTCATCAGCCGCAGCGAGCGCCATCTCGCTTTCGCCCGTCAGGTAGAGATTGCGCAGCCGCAGAAAGTAATACCAGCACAGAGTGACCGGATTTCCCTTCTGCATTTCGCGGACATGCGCCTGTTCGTCGTAATGTTCATCGGAAAAAGAAAGGTCGTCTTTCGTGTGTCCCTGGAGATGGGCGGTGGCCTGTAACGTCAGGCGAAAATCTCCTTCGACGTCGCGGTCTCCCGTTCGCTCCGTGAAGCGGAGGAATGTGTGTGCCTGGCGGTCGCATTCCTCCAGGTTTTCGCCGCGGATCACGGTTGCAAATATGCGGTTGGCAAGAGCATATCCGGCGTACACCAGGTCTCCCGTTTCGAGTCCCGCGCGAAACGCTCTTTTCAAATACGAAACGCTGCGATGCAGAGGTCCATCCCAGTGATTCAGGAAGGCGCCGTAGATGACCCCGAGCTTCGCCCGGATAGACTGATTATCAAAACGGTCATTGAGGCGGAGGGCCATCTGCCCGAACGAGACGGCCTCATGAGGCTTCTTGAATACATCGAGCAGGAGAATGGCGTAGGTGATATAGCCGTAAGCAGACACGCGGCTGTTGCCGTGCTTGAGAGACAAATACGTCATGCGGAGTGCGATGAGCGCGAACAGGTTTTGATTCGTAAAAAAGGCGCAGGGAGTCACGGCCATGAGAAGGTCAAGAGCCGCTTTGAGCCGTTCGTCCTGAACTTCCGGCAGGCGGAGAATGTCGTCCGCGGTTTTGCGGCCCCGCTTGAGGGTCACGCGAAGAACCTCGCGCAGAACCGAAAGCGTGCCCGGTCGTCTTGGAACCTTTATGCCGATCATCGCAAGGCCGCGCAGACCAAGATCGATTCCTTCCTCATGACGGCCCATATTTGTATAGAGGACCACAAGCTGCTCGTAGATCCGCACGAGTTCGAGACTGTCACGCGTCTGCCGGCTCAGCGTGCGAAAGAGCTCCTCCGCGCGCGTGTAGTTGCCATTCAGATATTCGCTTTCGAGGGCTTCACGATATACGGAATAGGAGAGACGGTAGTCTTCTTTCCAGGAGTCAGGAGGAAGAAAGTCGATGGCCGAGAGGCTGCAGTTGAGCGCGACCGTCCACGCTGCGTTCGCCTTGGCAGCGCGCGTGGCGAGCAGGTTCATTCGGGCAGCTTCGTACCGCTCGTCGGTGCTGCGAATCAGGGAGCGCGCCTGGTTCAGGTGTTCCACGAGAGAGAAGATCTGTTCACCGTCATCGGCCGCGCCTTTCATATGGCGGGCAGCAGCCAGATGGATGCGCTGACGCTTTTCTTCCGAGCAGAGCTGATAGGACGCCTGCTGCACACGGTCATGGGAGAATTGATAATCAAATCCCTCGGGGGAAGCTTTCCGCGTCTCCGATGCGATGAGAAGTCCTTCATGCAGGGCGGCCGACAGCCCGGCTTTCGCGTCTTCCTGGGTCAACCCGCAGCATGCGCAGAGCAGAGCGAAATCGAAACGATTGCCGAGGCAGGACGCAGCGGAGAGGACTTCGCGGGCGCTGTTTCCGAGTCCGTCAATCTTGCGCGCGAGGAATTCCGCAAGATCCACATTGTCGCTGAGTTCACGAAGGCGGCTTTCATTCCAGAGCCATCGCGCGGCTGCTGCATCGTAACGCAGCGTGCCCTCCTGCTGCAGAGAGTGAAGCAGCTGCGTTACGTAGAGAGGAGTCCCCTCGGTCTGCTGATGAATCCATTCCGCAAGCTGTGCTGTTCGATCCGGGGACAACAAAAGGCTGTCTGCGATCATCTGACCGACATCTTCTCTTTGAAGCGGCGGCATTTGCACAATGCGGAACGTTTTCTGTTTCTTGAGATCCTCGAGCACCGACGAAAAGGCCGTGAGAGAGGCCATATCAGAGTCTCTGCATGCGAGGATGATCAGAAGCCTTGCGTCGGCGGCAATGCTGTAGAATGACCTGAGCAGTTCAAGGGAACCCGCATCCGCCCACTGAACATCATCGAGAAAGATCACAAGCGGTCTTTCCTCCTGGTCGAACGAAGCCGCAAAATTTACGAACGAATCGGTAAAGCGGTTTCTGGACTCTGCCGGCGGAAGCTCGGCCGGTTGCTGCTGTTTTCCGAACCATTTTTCGAGAGCCGGGAGCGCATGAGTAATGACGCCTAACGTTGTTCCGAGGCTCTGTTTGATTTTGTCTTTTGTCCGCTCCAGATGGGAAGTCGATTCGGAGTCCGTGCGGTCGATCAGGCGCTGGCTGGCAGTGATCCAGGCGCGGTAAGGCACGTGCCGTTCGTATTGTTCGAACTTTCCTTCTACAAAAAGGCCTTTGAGCTCAGCGATTCGCTTCTGCAGTTCGCCGATCAGCGCTGTCTTTCCGACCCCAGGCGCGCCGGTAACGAGGACCATCTGCAGCGGCCCCGTTCGGGAAGCCTCAAATGCGCGGTTGAGTATATCCATCTCCGCGCCGCGGCCGTAGAGTTTTTCGGAAATTTGCAGAGCCGCAGACGAATCCCGCTGCGCGATTTCGAAATTCTCAATCTGACCGTCGCGAAGCAGGCTTGCCGCGCATCGCTGCAGATCGCCTTGAAGTCCGGCCGCGGACTGGTACCTGTCTTCCGCATTCTTGGACAGAAGTCTCATGATGATGGAAGTAACGATAGGCGGCACATCGGATCGCTCGATTGCGGGAGGCATGCGCGCAATGTGATTGTGCGCCCATTCGGCCGGCGAGTGCGCCTGAAACGGGTGGCGTCCGGTCAGCATTTGATAAAAGATCAGACCGAGGGCGTAAAGATCGGTGCGATGATCGACGCTCCGATTGATTCGCCCGGTTTGTTCCGGAGCAATGAAGGCCAGGTTTCCCGTCATCGGGACTGTCTTTTCGATTTCGCGGTTCATCCGCGAGAGCCGCGACGCGGAGCTGAGATCGAGAAAAAATGTCTGAGCGGAAGGCTCGTCGCACAACAGGATCTGCGGATTCAAACCGCGGTGGATGATGCTTGCACCGTGCAGATCGGCAACCGCCTGCGTGATGGATACGGCAAGGCGAAGAAAGCGGTGAAGATCGAGTGTTCCCGCTTCAAGAATTGCTGGAAGAAGAGAACCCGCGGGCCGCGCGAGCAGAAGCACAGGTCCGCGCTGATGCGACCGCACTTCAACGAGCGGAGGAAGAGAAGGAAGCTGCAGAGTGCGGTGAAACTGAACTTCCGCGAATGTGCGGCGGATGTCCATGGGATCCGGATAGTCATGCCGGAGCATTTTGAGCAGAACCGATTTTCTCTGATCTTTGATAAAGGCTTCAAAGACCAGAGACTTATCGAGCTCTACGAGGAGTTCGCCAGCTATGATTCCGGGGAAATTTAGCTGCACCTGTCGATGGGAGCATGGCCCCCCGGACGACTCAAGCGGTTTTTAGAAGATCAAACCCCGGCGCGCGCAATTGCAAGAAAGCTGTCTGCTTTCAGGGACGCCCCGCCGATCAATCCGCCGTCAATGTCTGCCTGGGAAAGCAGTGATTTAGCGTTATCCGGTTTCATGCTGCCTCCGTACAGAATGCGCATCCCGTCGGCCACAGATGCGCTGTACAGGGATTTCACGAGGCCGCGGATCATGGCGTGCACTTCCTGTGCTTGTTCCGGCGTTGCATTGCGACCCGTTCCGATTGCCCATACGGGCTCATAGGCGATGACGCATTTCGCCGCGTCTTCGGCTGTGATGCCGTCGAATGCTTTCTTCGTCTGGCTCGATACGACGTCCATGGTCTTTCCGCCGTCGCGTTCTGCGAGGGTTTCGCCGACGCAGATGATCGGAATCAATCCCCCCTTGAGAGCCGTGCGAGTCTTCTTGTTCACGGTCTCGTCAGTTTCGTGGAAATAGGTGCGCTGTTCAGAGTGTCCAATAATGACGTATTCAGCAGTCGTGTCGCGAATCATATCCCAGGAAATCTTGCCTGTGAACGCTCCCTGCT
Organism: uncultured Leptospiraceae bacterium; assembly: GCA_964619995.1. Lineage (GTDB taxonomy): Bacteria > Spirochaetota > Leptospiria > Leptospirales > Leptonemataceae > JAEUSB01. The sequence continues at coordinate 4,963 of CAZUJO010000006.1, read as the reverse complement.
CTTCCCAGTGCAGGTCCTGCGCGCCGAGTTTGATGGAGCTTCCTTTGCGAGCTTCAGCCGCCGCGTAGAGGGCGGTATAGGGCGGACATACGAGCAATTCGACAGCGCTCACGTCCCCGGCGTTTTGCGCGATCTCTTTGATCAGCGCCTGTGCTTCGCCAATCTTCTTGAACATCTTCCAGTTGCCTGCGATCAGTTTCTTTCTCATGCCCCGAGCGTGCATTCCGGGACCCCGGCGTAAAGGAGGTTTTTTTTCCGCATCCGGCAAAAAACACTGAATGATCCAGTAAACTGGCCGATAGTAGCATCAGGCGGCAAATACACGGAAGACAGCCGCCTTCTGCACGGAGGCAGAAATGTTACACGAATACGAAGACATGGACCCGAACTATCGGGCCGCCAACTTTCTGGGACGCAAAAGTCTCATCGGCACGATCAAGAGCAACACACTCCTTCCAGAGAACGGACTTCGCGCGCGAAATCTGTTGAGCGACGCGCAGTTTCTTCGCATGGAAGCAATCCGGCAGCGAACCCTGGAAAAAGTATACAATCGGTTCGAGCGCGACTAACGGTTTTCGGCCGCTCCGCGTGCTCTCGGCTTGAGCACTCGCGCTGATCACGCGGAATGGTTTTCGGATCTGCTTTAGTTCAGAAGAGTTTATATTCGGTTCCCGATTCAACCGCCGGCGGGACGGGAAGATCATCCAGAAATTCGCGCAGCGACAGAATCTTCTTTTGAAACGCAGGCGGAAATGATGATCTGTGTTTTTCAGGCACAACGAGAATCACTCCGCATTCCCACATTTCGGCGAGCTGGTTGGATGAAACGCCCTGCTGCAATGTGAACAGATGCTTGCGAGGGATGCGGTCCGCCTCGCTGAGAATCTGCCGCCATCGATCCTTGCAGGTCGTTTTTACTCCGAGAAATCTCAGCGCCGAGGAAGGAAAGGCGGGATTGTCATAGCTTTCTTTGTCCGGAAAAATGAAATCGGGCCGCCGCGTGCCTTCGGTGGTTTCCTGAAACGAAAACCGAATTCCGAGAAAACGAAAGATGGCGCAGAGGTGGTTCTCCAGAGAATAGCCGGCGCGCGATTTCCTCCGGTTGAGAATTGTATGCGCAGTCTGGATCAACTCATCGACGCTCTGGAACGGACGCGCGAGCAGCGACTCGTAGCGATGCCGCTCAATGATTCGGAACACGCGAAACTCGGCATCGAGCCACTGAAGCAAGAGCGCGTCGAGATCGAGGCCTTTGCTCTGAACGGATACCGGATGCTCCGAGCGCGCGGGCAGAAGAAACGGCCGGATGATTTCGCGCGCTTTCGCGCTGATCATGTCTGACGGAGGAAATTCTCCGCCGAACGTTCGAATCCACGGCTGAATGACGGGCTCGAGCGATGCGTCATCTGGCTCCTTGCGAACCTGCACCTGGCCTGAATCGGCAGGTGACAGACCGAATGCGGCAAGAAACTCGTCGATGGCATCCCCTGTTTGAAGCAGAAAGCCCTCATATGTATCCGGGTGTTTGGCGAGAATGAGAACGTCCCCGACGTTATCCGGCGAAAGAAACTGAAATCCGTTTGTCAGCCGGTACTCGGAGCGGGTCTTCTTTCCGTACCACACAAATCGACTCTTTGTCTGGCCGTGCTCCCATTGCACATGGATCCATGCGTCCCGGTTTTCTCCGCGCGCTCCCGGTTCGCGGAAGAACATTCTCCAGGAATCGCGGGGCATGTAGAATCCCGCCTGATGCGACCCCGTTGCGCCCACGTCATTTGCGCTCACGTACTTGAAGAAGAAGGCTTCTGATTCTGCGCAGGAAGCGATCGGGTTGCGCATTACGGCGCCTCCAGCGCAGCAGCCAGATTTCGCGCAATCGCCGTTACGAGCGGGACGACCACGGAGTTCCCGAACTGCCTGTATGCCTGAGTATCAGAGACAGGAATTTGAAACGAGTCCGGATAGCCCATCAGTCTTGCGCATTCGCGCGGCGTGAGTCGGCGGGGAACGGGCTTCTGGTCGACCAGGATTTCTGAGCCGTCTTTGTAGTAGCGAGCGCTGAGAGTTCGCGTCACCGAGTCTTTCGTCACAAGTCCGAAGCCGAAACCATTCCCTTTCTTGCGATGTTTTTCAGCGTAGTTCTTATGCCATTGCCAGAGGTGGTTGCTGAGCGTATAACGTTCTGGAACCTGGCTCTCGAGTATGGATCCGAGAACGGGGTGCGCTCGGGGATGTTCCGGGAAATGGAAGGTTTTGTGTCGCTTCGCTTTGCGGTTGAAGCCAACCAGGAAAATTCGTTCTCGGTGCTGAGGCACATAATGGCGCGCATCGACAATCTGGTGGGAGACTTCATAGTCCAGTTCCTCGAACGTTTCGAGGATTACACGAAATGTATTTCCCCGGTCATGCGATGCGAGGTTCTTCACATTCTCGAGAAGGAAGGCCCTCGGTCGATGCGCTTCCAGAATTTCTGCGATGCGAAAGAACAGCGTTCCCTGGGTCCGGTCGCGAAAGCCGTGCTCGCGTCCAAGACTCTTTTTTTTTGAGACTCCCGCCAATGAAAACGGCTGGCAGGGAAATCCGCCCGCAAGGACGTCATGCGAAGGGATTTCGTCGAGACGAACTTCATAAATATCGCCGCGCGGCTCTTCGCCGAAATTTGCGGCATACGTCCGCCGCGCGAAGCGGTCAATCTCAGATGAGAATACGCACTGGCCGCCGGCAGATTCCAGCGCCATGCGAATTCCGCCAATGCCGGCGAATAGATCGATGAAGCGAAAGCCTTTCACCGCGCAATGCCCACGCCGGCTTGAATTGAGGGTTCGCGCAGAATCGCTGAAACCTCTCTTCCGCCCGCATGACCTGAGAATTGAACGAAGCGAAGGGCGGCCCGCCCGGTGATATAGACGCCTTCCGAGAGGAAGACGCGGGCCCCGGCAAACGGACCATACTCAAACGTGCGAAGGGATCGAAACAGATCTTTGCCCGCGCCAATGGAAAAGCCGAGGAAAGGATCAAAAGACCGCGATCCAAAATGAACCGAGGCATGTCCCAGCCCGGAAAGCGTGTTCAATGGATGGCCGTCGTGTAGAATCAGCGGATCGACAAACTCTCCGTTCACAGCCATGTCGCGGAGCACAGGAAACGAAATCACGCCGAACGTAAGGATGTTGAAGTCGTTGTAGGGCCCAGAGTATTGCCGCAGGTTTGCGTGGATGTTTGTGATGAAATAACTTCGGTGCGAAAGCGTCATCCCCAGTTCGAACGAGTCAAGAATGTGTCTTGAAGCGGAAATCTCAAGGGTGTCAACTCCGGAGAAGTCTGTCTGCGGAGCGGACTGGTAAGCGTACTGATTTCGGAGCACTTCGAAGGACGTACCGTAGCGCATCGTATAGTCACCGATCGGCTTCCGCGCTGCGGAGTCGTACCCGAGCAGCTCTGAGGTCTCCGATGAGTGCAGATAGGCGCCGCGTCCGCCCGTGATGTCAAAGAACCAGACCCGGTCCATTTCCTCTGCGGAAACAGAGAAAGCCGTCAGACAGAAGAGCGCGGCCGTAATTGAATGTTTCATAAGTTGTTCCAGTAGGTCTGGTTGATGGAAGAGCTGAATGCGGCTGCGATCCTCTGCACGTAGTCAAGCTTATAGGCGATTGCAATGTCTCCGTTGGCGATTAACGTCTGAATCTGAGTTTTGTTCGTGAGAATGAACTGATTGGAAAATACTTCCGCTTTATCTTCCACAACTTCGCAGGTCGAGTAGGTATTGAGAAAGCCGGCCAGGGGCGGTGAAACAACGCCGGCCGAAGTAGTCGAGCGATTGCAGCCGTACGTATAGTAAGCATTATTAAAAGATCTCCAGGTAGGATCGGTGTAGTAGCGCGGCCCGTTCCGTTCTTCGTCCAGATGATGAAAGAATTCATGATGCATCGTCGCCTTTAGAAAGGGGATGTTCGAAACCTGAAGCCGCACCATAATGAAATCCAGCTCTGTTGGAGCAAACCCGGAAGCGGTTCCTCCGTACGGGACGCCGATTTGAGTGGGAAACGTTATCATGCGCAGCCTCGAGGATCGCACCAGATCAATAGGGTAACGCGCGAACTCGCTGTTGAATGTTGTCAGAACCGTCTGCAGGTTTGCATAATCCGTGGACGTTACCTGTCCCAGAGTGAAGAGCGGAAGCGGGCCGAGGTTTACGCACACCTGGATGCCGTACGTGGTGCGGATTTGATCAATCAAGGTGTCGACTGAGCTCTGCCCGGTGTAATTCTGCGCGCAGTTTGCGACGTTCGCTGTAAGTCCGGCAACGATCAGCGATTGCAGTGCCGCGTCGGAGCGGGCTTCTCCGGTGTTGGGACGGCAGCCAGCCAGAATCAGAAGCAGGCAGAGTTGCGCTTTGACCATCCGCATGGGCAAGCGATTTCACGGCAGGCGCGCATGCAAAGCAAAACATCTCACGGAAGTTGATTCAACTGCTGATCAAAATAGGCGCGGTCGCGTAACGGCATTCCGTGACCATTGATGAACGTTTGAAACGGCAGCTTCTGAATTTCCCGCAGTGCAGTTTTGAGTTTTGCTGCGTTGAAGCGTGCGAAATGGGGCGGCTCCGCGAGGGCGTTGCCGAGATAGAGGATTTTCTCCTCGGGAAAATAGAAAGCAAGAAGGTCCTGGGAGTCGCCCGCGTCAAACTGGCGGACGATCACTTTGCCGTTCAGGAATTCAATCTGTTCATCAATGACGTGGTCCGGATCGATTCGGGCCGGCGTGCGCCACGATCCGAAGCTGGACATCTGCTCTGTCATGCGCTGCCATTCGGAACGGAAAAGGGTGCGCGTTTTCGCAGTCATGTACAGAGGCACATCCTGCCTGTGAAACTCTGCAAGTCCGCTCGTGCATGGAAGTTGATGATCCGAAGGCAGGACGGCTGTAAACTCCGCAAAGGTCAATGTGGCTGCTTTCCAGAGGA
>CAZUJO010000005.1:28852-30591 GCA_964619995.1 uncultured Leptospiraceae bacterium | reverse complement strand
CGGTTGAAGTTATACAACTCGTTGTACTTCCGCGTCAGTTCCGTGATGAGGATCACCGAGCACACGGAGGTGTCCTTGAAGAGCGCGATGAAGTCGTTGGTGACGGGCGGAATGACGAGCCGCACGGCTTGCGGGACGATCACCACGCGGATCGCGGTGAACGGGCTCATGCCGAGCGCGAGCGCGGCTTCCATCTGCCCTTTCGGAATGGCGAGCAGCCCGGCCCGGTAGTTCTCCGCCTCAAGCGCCAGATCTTCCGGAATGATTTTGTCGCGCACGGATCGGTTGCGTATCTCAGCAAAGCGGTATCCAAACAACATCTCGAAAGCAGCGTTACACGACATTACATTGCGGTCCGAATCCAGCAGGATCATGGCAACCGGCGAGTTGTGAAAGAGCTGCTGATAGAACGCCTGCTGGCGCGTCATGCTCTCTTCGAGCGCCTTTCGCTCCGTGATATCAACGACCGTGCCTTCATAATGGAGGATTTCGCCGCGCTCGTCATGCACCTGACGCGCATTTTCGGAAATCCAGATGATGCTTCCGTCTTTTCTGCGCACCTGCGACTCGAACTGGAGCACTTCGCCGTGATCCAGCATGGCCCGGACGAAATCGTCGCGGCGGCGCGGATCCACGTACAGCTGCGTCTTGATGTTTTGAAAGTGCTCCATCATTTCGGAGCTCGATTCGAACCCGTAGATTTCGGCCAGACGCGAATTCACAAGCAGGTAGCGCCCTCCCGGTGTGGTCAGGAACATCCCTTCAATCGACCGGTCGAAGAAGCTGCGATACACGTCCGCCTGGGTCATCATGACCGTTCTTTGCATATTGCGTACCCGCCCCAAAAACGGGTGCGAAATTGAATTGCGCAATCCATCCGACCGATGTTCATGAACAGCGGATTGGTCCTGATCCGGTCTCTTCAATAATATGAGCAAATCGCTAAGACTCGCGCGGCTCACGGCGCTCCTGCTTCTCCCGGCCCTGAACCTGGCCCAGCCCGCTTTGCCCATCGAAACCGGTCCCGCGCCAGACAGGGCGCGCCCGGAACCGCAAAAAGACCCGGTGAATGCGCATTATCTCGACGCGTTGCGGACCTACACGCCGGGCACGCCGGCGCGGGAAGTCCGGGCCCTCTGGATCGCCCGAGACAGCATCAAAACAAGGAAATCCATACGGGCGATCGTCGAACTGATGCGGAGAAACAACTTCAACACTGCCATCGTGCAGGTGCGCGGGCGCGGAGACGCGTTCTATCGCTCTGATATTGTGCCGCGGGCAACCGGGATTGAGCCCGGACTCGACCCTCTGGCCGAATTCCTTGTCCTCGCCCGCCTTTCAAACATCTCGGTTCATGCGTGGGTGAACGTTTTTCTCGGCTGCGATCCAGAAACCCTTCGCACGGCCCCGCCATCTCACATTGCTCGAACCCATCCGGAGTGGTTCCTCCGGGATCGATCGGGCCGATCCATGCTTTCCTATTCCGGGCGACAGCTCCGGCTGGCCGGGGTGGAGGGCGCCTTTCTCGATCCTTCCCAGGCCGCCGTTCGCAGCTACAATATCTCGATTATACGCGAATTGCTCAGTCGGTACGCAGTCGACGGGATTCATCTGGACTACATCCGCTATCCATTTTCCGAGGCTTCGACCACGCTCGATTTCGGGACCGGAAGCGCGCTTGCAGACGTATATCCCAGAAAACCACCTAACACACCGCAGGCGATGGCAGAGCTCAGATC
>CAZUJO010000005.1:0-28842 GCA_964619995.1 uncultured Leptospiraceae bacterium | reverse complement strand
CTCAGATCATCCTATGTGACGAAGATGGTTTCCGAAGTGCGCGATGAAATGAAACGATCGTACCCTTCCGTGATCCTCTCGGCCGCTGTTTGGCCGAATCGGACCAAGGTATACGAACACGTTTTTCAATTCTGGCCCGACTGGCTCAAGGCGCGCCTCATCGACTACGCATTTCTCATGGCCTACTACGATTCCGAAGAAATCCACGATTCGCGCGTCTCTCAGTTTTATGATCCCGCCATCAATTCCAGGATGATCATCGGAGTGGGAATCTATCGCAATCCGGCGCCAAAGGTTATGATGCACCAGGTGATGAGCGCCCGGGCCATCGGCGCGGCGGGCGTCTGTTATTTCCAGGCCGAATGGTTCCTCGGCAAGAACGCCGAAAAGAAAGAGAAGGATTACCAGATTCCTGAGCTTTTCCAGGCATGGCGCGAGCCCGGCCTCTCTCCTGCGAACTGAAACCCTGCTGTTTCGATCCTGAAAGTAGTTGTCGCGCAGAGATTTGATTCATTTTGTGAACTACAGTAGTTCATAAAGTGAACTATTAACTTCCATTGATATGAATCGAGCGGACAAAATCACGGCGCTTGAGGTCGTATTTCGCGGCCTGTATCGCACTCTTCGTCGCGAAGCCGGCACGGCCCTTGGGCGCGCCGGCCTGACGAACGGAGATTTTCTGTTTCTACGCGCCGTAGCGCAGAACCGCGGTGTGCGCGCATCTGATGTTGCGCGGGAGCTGGGCGTCCGCCGCGGTTACGTGACCGCGCTCAGCACACGAATGATGAAAAAGAACCTTCTGAAAAAATCGCCGAGCCGCAGCGATGGACGAACCGCGACGCTTGAATTGACCGCAGACGGGCGAAAACTGTTTCGCCGGGCAGACAATCAGGTTCGCGGCGTACTTCGAACACGCCTGCTGAATCTTAAAGAGCAGGAGGTCGCGACCCTGCTGGATCTCTTGAAGAAAATTGAACCGCAATACCCGGAGAAACAATCATGACTGACTCTTCCTCCCTCCGTCCATCGTGGTGGCATACACGCAGATCCCGAATCGGTCTGTCGGCCACGGCCGCGGGCCTCATCGTTGCGCTTGTCGTTTGGAGATTTTTCTTCTATCCCTTTGCTTCCACAGATGATGCGCGCGTCGCCGCCGTCCTGAACCGGGTCGCGCCGGTCCGCCAGAGCGGAAAGATTATTCAAGTTCATTTCAAGGAAGGCGATCGAGTCAAGAAGGATGACCTGCTCGTTGAGCTCGATCACGAAGTCGCCGAAGCGCAGCTTCTGAAGGCGAAAGCCCGCGTGGCATTCGCGACACGCGAACTCGACCGCTACACGCGCGGAGCGGCAATGCAGATTGCGCAGGCGCACGACGTGGATCAAATGCGCACGGATCTCGACGTTGCGCGCGCCGAATTGAAGATCGCGCAATCGAACCTGGACGATACTTACCTCAAAAGCCCCTGCGATGGAGTGGTCGTGAAACGAATCGCAGAGCCGGGAAACCTTCTCGAGCCCGGACAAACTGGAATGATCATCGCAGGCATAGACGGAGCGTGGATTGCGGCCAACATTGAAGAGACCGCTGTAAAAAACGTTCAGCCCGGCCAGCCCGTAAGCATCCACGTCGACGAGGGTTACGATCTCGAAGGTTCTGTCGGCGAAGTAATCCACGCAACTGCATCTGAATTCGCTCTGATCCCGGCCGACAATGCATCAGGGAACTTCACGAAGGTGGTTCAAAGAGTTCCCGTAAAGATTCTCATTAAAGGGACGCCGCCGGCGTCGCTGCGCGTCGGCGAATCCGTAGAAATCAAGATTCGGGTGCACTGATGGCAGGCGAAGACAGCCGTTATCCGTGGGAGGTTCTGTTTGTCGTCATGCTCGGGACGCTCATGGCGGCTCTTGACTCGAGTATCGTAAACGTTTCGATTCCCCCCATCATGGCCGATTTTGGCTCCAGTGTGGATGACATTGAATGGGTCGTCACAGGTTACATGCTCGCTTTCGCCGTGTTTATGCCTGTGACGACGTATTTTCGCGAGCACATCGGACACAGGCTTCTCTACACGGCAAGCCTCGTTGTGTTCGTCGCGGGTTCTGTTCTCTGCGGACTGGCCTGGAATCTTCCCTCGCTGGTTGTGGCCCGCGTCATCCAGGCAATCGGCGGAGGAGCCATCACTCCAACCGGCATGGCCATGATCTCTGAGGTCTTTCCTCCGCGCGAAAGAGGACGGGCCATGGGTTACTGGGGAGTCGGCGTGATTGCCGGGCCGGCCGTCGGTCCGACGTTAGGCGGCTTTCTGACGAGCGCCTTCGGCTGGCGCTCTATCTTTCTCGTGAACCTGCCGATCGGAATTCTCGGCACGTTTCTCGCCCTGCGCATTCTCCGAAAGGACAGACCTCATGCAGCTTCTGACAAGCCGTTCGACGTGCCCGGATTCATTTCCCTTTCCGCTTTCCTGATTTCGCTTTTGCTTGCGCTCGCGCAGGGCGAAACAAGAGGCTGGGACTCACCGCTCATTGTGATCTGCTGGATCATCGCTGCCGTATCGTTTGTCTTCTTTCTTCTGATTGAAACGCAGGTGGAGCACCCGATCGTCGATTTGAGCCTGTTCCTCATTCCGACATTCGCTGTTTGTTCGCTCATCACAGCGGTGCGTTCCGTGGCCCTGTTCGGCGGGGTCTTTCTGCTGCCGTTGTTCCTTCAAAATCAGATGGGATACGACGAGGTGGACAGCGGCCTGATTCTCCTCCCGGGGTCTGTGATCATCGGAATTTTCATGCCTTTCGCGGGTAAGTTCTCCGACAGAGCCGGCCCGCGCATCCCGGCGTTCCTCGGACTTCTCGGAGTCGCAGCATTCATGTTCATGTACCGCGAACTTGAAATCAACACAAGCCTCTGGGGCATCATCCTTCCCACGCTGGTTCGCGGCGCAGGGATTGGCCTGTTGATCGCGCCGATTATGGCAACCGCGCTCAATGCGCTTCCGCTTCAGCGCGCGGGAATGGCCTCATCGATTCTAAACCTGGTTCAGCAAATCGGAGGCTCTGTGGGCATTGCAATCCTTGCCCTCGTTCTTTCCCACCGAGCGCACCATCATGCACATACCGTATTCGCGCGGCTCGATGCCGGCACGTTTCAGGAAAAAGGCCGGATCGTCGCGGTCCAGCTTCACCAGGCAGGCTACTCCCATCTGGACGCAGGCACGATCGCATCCGTTCAACTTGCAAAAACCGTTCAGGCCTCCCTTGCAAGCATGGCATACCAGGATGCCTTTCTCGCCGGCGGAATCATTGTTCTGTTCGCGCTGCCCTTTGCCTTCCTGCTTCCAGGAACAGGAACAAAGAGCGTCGGACCCATCGCGATGGAATGATTTGCGCACAATAGAATATCCGTTCTATTTTTGCATCCCGGCCCGAAAAAACGATTGTTCCTTTCCCGGCCCCTTTCTTAAATAGACCGACTAGTCTATTTGGAGAAGGAAAGATGAAAACGCTATTTGGAACGGCAGGAGCCCTGCTTCTCGCTTCAGGATCAATGGTCGCAGAACCCGCGGACAAGGAGACCCGGTTTGTGGTGCAAAACTATGTACCCCGACCCTGGTATGCTCCCTGGTTTTTGGTGAGAAGCCGAATGGAGAAGGCAGTTCCGGAATATCAAGCTGTGAAGGGTCTCACATTCAAAATGTTTACAATCGATCCGGCGAAGGACGGCTACGGCGGTATTTACCTTTTTTCGAGTGAAGAGACCGCCAGAAGCCGATTCTCTGCGGAGTATATTGCAGACCGCAAACAGCGGTACGGCGATGCATTCTACGCGCAGATCTTCCGTGTTGTGCGCGTAGCGGAGATCCAGCCGTCGCCCGACGTAGCGATCTTTGACCGGCGAGCAACCGTTATGGACGTGGAGGCACCCGATGCACAGGGTACGTTTGAAAAGACTCTCGCTGCCTCCGGACTGATTCGGGCCTACCTCGTGGAGCGGGAAGGCCGGTTCGTGGCGTATCACCTGTTCGAGGACAAAACTGCCGCAGAATCCTTCGCGCAGAAACACGGAACGCGCGTGCAAATCCTCGAGATACCCGTGAGCATCCAGGGCAAGAACCTGTAGCAGCGACAACTCAAGCTCGCGGCACCGACCGGCGCGGCTTTGGCGCGGATCGTCCCGCCGCGGGTTTGCGGCCGCGATGCTTTTCAGTCTGCGGCGCCGCTGCAAGCACACCGGACAGAAACTGCTCGAACAAGGCCTCGAATGCAGTTGCGAAACTATAATTCCAGCGCGAAAGAAACGACGGGCGCATGACACCATTGATGGACATCAGAAGCATCTCAACGGAAAGTTCCGGATCGAGATTCTTTCGCACAAGTCCAGCATTCTGCCCTTCTTTCAGAAGGGAGGCAAGGCCTCGAATTCGAGCTGCGCGAAACTCGAGCAGCTTCGCGAATTCATCAGGACGCAGACGCTCCAGATCCTGAAAGAACTCAGGGGATACTCTCGACAGAGTCTGCCCGAGCCGCAGCAGAATATTGTGGAAGCGGGTGATCGGGTCGCCCTCTTTGCTCTGAATCTGCTCCTCAAAAATTCGGCGGACTTTCTCGCGAAATTCATCCATGACGGCGGAGAGAAGAATATCCTTCTCCGGAAAATACCGATACAGGGTTCGCTTGCTGACGCCGGCAATGCTCGCAATTTCATCGGACGTCAGGCGCGCAAAGCCTTTCTCCAGAACCGCCGGGCCAACCCGGCTCAGAATCTTTTCTTTCATCCGATGATAATTCCGTCTTTCAGGTGGATCTTTCGGCGCGCGAGATCTGCAAACTCCTCGTCATGCGTTACATAAATCACAGCGGTCCTGCCCTTGCTGATTTCGCGGAAAATGTCCATCACCACTTTTCCGTTTGCGGAATCGAGCGATCCTGTCGGCTCATCCGCGAAAATGAAATCGGGCTCCATGAGAAGCGCCCGGGCAATCGCAACTCGCTGCGCCTGACCTCCGGACAACTGGCCCGGCAGATGGTTCAGATGATTTTTTAGTTCGAAGCGTTCCAGGAGCGAAAGGGCCCGTTCGCGGCGCTGCTTTGCTTCGCCGGCTTTGACCGCCGGCATAAGAACATTCTCAAGAACGCTGAACTCTGGCAGCAGATAATGAAACTGAAAGATGAAACCCATGTGACGATTTCGGAAGCGATGCAGATCCTGCGTGCTCATCGATGAAAAATCCGCCCCGTCGATTCCGACCCGGCCGCCGGAAGGCCGGTCCAGCGAACTGATCAAGTACAGAAGCGTGCTCTTCCCGGATCCAGATTTTCCCGTCAGAGAAACAAACTCGCCTGACTGAACTTGAAGCGAAACCCCCCGGATAATGGGCGTCGGCGGCGAACCGAAATTTTTGGTGAGATTTTCAGCGTGAAGAACCATCATTCACCCCGTATGATTTCGATTGGCGCAAGCTTGCCTGCTGCGCGCGCAGGAAGCACGCTCGCAATCAGCGTGGAAAGAAACGCCAGTAGATACGCCTGAAAGTACGTTCCCAGATTGTACGAAATCATCATCTTACCCGTCTTTGTTTGAATCAAAGGGTTCGAGAAATTGAGAGTCTCAAGCTTCAGGCAGACAAGGTATCCAAGAACCATTCCCAGAAATCCGCCAACCACTCCGAGTAACAATCCCTGGATCAAGAAGATGGTGATGACGTCGCGCGACTCAAAACCAATAGAACGAAGAATCGCGATCTCGCGCTTCTTTTGATTGATCAGAACGTTGAGAATGTTGTATATCCCGAACCCGGCGACCACAAGAATCGAAATGGTCATGGAATAGCGGATCGCGTCTTGCAGGCGAAAGATGGAGAAGAAGTTCGCATTTGTCTCCTCCCAGCTCCGAATGTTTTCAGGTGAAATGCGCGCCCAGTATGCGGCGCGCGACTGCGATTGATTGACGTCTTTCAACCGCACAGCAATGTCCGTGATCACGCCGGGAGTCCGATTCAAGCGCTGCACGTCGCTGAGATATGCGAAACAGGTCGATTCGTCCACGCTCTTGTTGCCCGTCTGAAATACTCCGACGATTCGAAACGGTATTGCCTCTCCGCGTCCGACTGTCACCTGCACTGTTTCCGATACGCGCGCCCCGAGCAGCTCACGCAGCCCGTCGCCCATCACCAGCCGGTTTCCGCTTTCGCCGATGTCGCGAAACTCGCCTGCAATCATCTGACTGCGAATCGTCGTGACCTTTTCCTGACGCTGTGGAATGACGCCGACTACGCGTCCCGCCTCCATGATTGCGCCCCGACGAAAGATCGTTTTGGCAACCAGCTGCGGCGACCACGCAGCAACTTCGGGATCGCTTGAAAGTCGTTTGTACCAGAATGCCGGATTCTCGATGCGGGCACGATCCCGCCGTCCTGCAGGGGGAACGACCCAGCTCACGCGCTCATGCGGATTGAGCAGACGTTCATCGAGCGAATGCTCTCGAATGACTTCGTTTCTTGCCGAGATGCGGATATGCGCATCGTTGTTGATCAGTTGATCGATCAGGTACTCGCGAAATCCAAGAAGAACGCCCGACATGACGATGTATGCCGTGCTTCCGAAAATGATTCCGAGAAGCGTCAAGATCGTCTGGCGCTTTCGCGCAAGCATCTGTCTGAGCGCAATGGCGATCATGAGCGCGGTCCTGGAAGGGATACGAGGTCGCCTTCGCGGATATCGCCGTTCTTCACTTCTGCAAACTCGCCGTCATTGGATCCCGTTTGAATCTGAACGTCCATCTGCTGGGAACCGCGGATCACCCGCGTTCTGTTTTCGCGCAGCGCGGACAGGGGAACGAGCAATACTCCGTTCTTCTTACCGACTTCAATCAGCACATCGGCCGTCATGCCCGGAAGAATCTCGCGCGGCAGGTCCTTGCAGTAGACCCTCACCTGAAACTGACCTTCATCGGGAAAAAGACCGGCAACCGAACAGTCAAAACGAGACGACGGAAGTCCTTCAAAACTTACTCGCGCAGTCTGCCCTTTGCGGATGCGGAGCGCGCCCTGCTCCTCGAGCGACACGAGCAGATAACGGTCGCTGAAATCCGTGACCGTAAGGATGGTCATCTGCGGGAAAACGATCTCCTGATTGTTGTAGTTCAGCGTCGTAACGACGCCGGCAAACGGCGAACGCGTGGCCGGCATTTCGTCGAACTCGGCAAGCGGCGAACCGGCCTGGACTTCGTCTCCCTGCTGAACATAGAGCCTGCGAATCCTCGAGGGCACCCCGACACGCAGATTGTAGACACGATTCGCCTTCACCGTCGCAAGACCATACACGGTTTCAAGAAGATCGCCCTTGCGAATCGCCACTGTTTCCGAACGAGCCCGGAGCTGAAAGACAAGGAAAACGAGGAGTGCAACCGGCAGCGCCAGGGAGAGGAGGCGGTGCGAGAATTTCATTCTTTTCCAGGCCGAAACAAGGGATCCAGGCAGGTTCATAGCCAGAGCATGAAGTATACTATTTTAGTGTCAATAGTTTACCTGGCTTTTTTCAGCAGGCTTCTCCGTGCCTTTGGCCCGCGGAAAGACCGGAGGCGCCCGATGGTTCGGTCCATTCGATATCTGGTTGACGAGACGGAGTCGCTCTTTTATTTGGTAAACCAGTTTACTATCTTAGATGAGGAGCATGGGTATGTGGAGCAAGAGTTATACGACAAAAGTTCGAGGTTTGAAAGCAGCGCAGGTCTGGAAAGCATGGGCCGATGTAAATCGCTGGAACGTCTGGCAGAAAGATACGGACTTCGCGAAGCTCGAAGGGGAGTTCAAGCCGGGGAACACTTTTATTCTGAAGCCGAAGGGCGGGCCGGAGGTTCGCATTGAGATTGTCGAAGCAGAAGAGAACCGCGGGTTCGTGGATCTCACTCGTTTTCCGCTGGCGCGCATGTACGGTTCGCATCAGTTTGTAGAAAAAGCTGGCGAACTCCATCTCACGACTACCATGAGCATTGAAGGGCCCCTGGCGTTTCTGTGGCGCAAACTCGTAGCGGAAGATGTTGCAAACGGCCTTGAAGACCAGACGAGCTGGCTGATCGAATACGCGAAGAATGCCTGAAAAAGCGCCGTTCAAACACAAACATGCGGATGAGAGTCCGGGCTTCCTGCTCTACAAGATGACATCGTTGTGGCAGCAGAGGCTCGGGCGCATCTTTGACGGATTTGGCATCTATCAGACGCAGTATGCGATTCTCGCATCCCTGCGCTACTTCGAAGAAAAGGGAGAACCATCGACTCAGACCCATCTGGCCGAGCATGCGCGCCTCGACAAAATGACCCTGTCAAAAGCCGTCCGTTCCCTCGAAAAGGCTGCGCTCGTGAAGCGCCAGCCGTCTTCCTCAGATCATCGTGCGATTGTTGTCCGACTTACCCCAAAGGGAAGAAATCTCGTCGGCCGGGCCATTGTGGCCATCGAAAACGCAGATGACGAATTCTTCGGTGTTCTGACCCCGGAAGACCTGGCCCGATTCCAGTCACTCATGAAAGAAATCACGGCCCGCAATTCCGACGTTAGCCGCGCTTAAACCAGGACTGCCATCTGCGGCGCGTTGCGAGAACAAGGCCGAGGATCGCAAATACAGGAAGAAGATAAATCAAAGCATACACAATCTGAAGCGTCAGATTCAACAGCCCCACGAACGCATTTCTATAGGAGGGAATTCGGATCGGCTCCGGAAGATCCGGACCGCTGACATGCACAGCGACCGTAGCCCAGGTCACTCTGTCCTGAATTCTCCACTTCTCGACGCTTGCAGCGTCTGAGGCATCTTCGCTGCGCTCAAGGGCCGTTTCTCTTTCATTCCAGTTTCGCGCTGCAGCGTCGCCCGTAAGCGCAGCCGCTCGCCTCGCGCCGCGAAGCTGCTCCCGCTTCAGCTTCAGTTGATTCGCGTAATCCGATTCCGTATGATCGGTAACGTTGATGTTCTCGGAAAGCAGGTCTCCCGTGGCATCCAGCTCCTTCAGCGTGTCATAGAGTTCCGACGCGCGCACGGCCATCTCCAGATTCATCGTGGAAGATTCTGCGGAGGCAGAGGCATTGCGAAGAAACCCGCGCCGCGCGGCAATTGCGTAGAGCAGGGCCCTCGCCTTCAGCAAATCAGTGGAGCGATATCGCACATCCACATTGTATTCCAGGAGCCGCGACTGCGCTCCGATCGGCGCCACAAGACCGACAGATCCGAGCTGCGCTCCCGGCGCGTCCGCCTTCTTTCCCTGAGCAGCCTCGTCTGCATCCGAAACGGCTCGCGCGGCGGCCGGAGCCTGCCCCTGCTCCATGTGAAGGGCATCCGTCTGAGAAGGGGCGGATTTCTCCCTGGAGCAGCCGGCGGACACGGATAGAATCAAAAGCAGGACGAGAAAATTTCGCATATTCTTCTGACACCCCTGCGCGCTTCGGGTTCAGCCTTTTTTCAAAGGAGCCTCAATTTCGAGTTTCGCCTCTGGCTTCTTCCTGGCACCATTCCATCGTGCGGAGTGCTTTGCTGATTGGCGCGGGAAATCGCGGACAGATTTTCGCGCGTTATGCGCGCAAACACGGTCTCCGGCTGTGCGCGGTAGCCGACCCGGATGAACACAGACGCAGCGCCGTAGCAAGGATGCACGACATTCCTGCGGCAATGCAGTTTGCAGGCGCCGACGAGGCCCTCTCCCGGCCGCAGATGGCCGACGGCGCGATCATCGCGACCATGGACTCGCTGCACGAAATGCCGGCACGCAAGGCCCTCGAACATGGTTATCATGTGATGCTCGAAAAGCCAATGGCGCTTTCGGCAGATGCATGCCGTTCGCTCGTGGAACTTTCGCAGAGTTCACAACGTTATCTGCTCATCTGCCATGTTCTTCGATATACGAAATTCTTCCGGCGCATCAAGACTTTGTTGAGCGAAGGGATCATTGGTCCAATTGCATCTTTGTATCACAGCGAAAACATCACGCCGTTTCACATGGCTCATTCCTACGTCCGCGGCAACTGGAATCGCGCCAGCGACAGTTCACCGATCATCCTCGCAAAGTGTTCGCACGACCTCGATCTCATCTGCTGGTTCACTGGCGCGCGACCGGTTTCGGTTAGCTCGACGGGCGGCACCTCGCATTTTCGGCCCGAGAATCGTCCACAAGATGCGGCCGATCGCTGCGTTCGCTGCAGCGTTGACTGTCCGCACGACGCGCGGCGACTCTACTTGGAAGCCGTTCCCATCCTTCAATCCGCAGGACTCAGCAAGACTTGGCCGGGGTTCTTCGCGCGTCTGATTCAGCGCGCTCCCGTTCTGAAGCGAATGATTCCGGGGATGCGGCCCTGGTCTCACTGGCCCACGACTTCCGTAACGAATCATCTGCATGAATTACGGCAGGCGCTTGAGACAGGCCCGTACGGCATGTGCGTGTATGCGGGCGAGAACGATCAGCCCGATCATCAAGAGGCCTGGATCCAATTTGAAAACGGAGTCTCTGCTGCGTTTCGCTTTCACGGATTTTCACCGCAGGAAGGACGCACGCTTCGAATCGATGGAAGCCTGGGGTCGCTGCGCGCATCAACCATGGGCGGAGGATCGATCGAAGTCATTCTGCACAGCGGCCGGCGAATTTCTTATCCGGAAACATTCTCGGTGCTCGGGCATGCAGAGGGCGATGAAGGAGCGCTCGTCGATTTTATTCGTGTTCTCGAAGGCAAGCAGGGCGAGGCAGACGCAGGGTCTTCGCTTGAAAGTCATCTGATCGCATTTGCCGCCGAAGAATCGCGCAGAGCAAAAGGCATCGTCCAGACCATTCGCCGGCAGTGAACCTCACGTCCACGACTGGAACAGTCTCGCAAAGAAATTCACCTGCGACGCAGCCCACGTGAGCGAAAGAATTTCCTTATGCGAGAATAGGTTCTGAAGATCGGTTTTTAAATCGGGCGGCAGCTGTACGGGCGCCGCGGACACAGCATCGGCGAGCGCAACGACCGACGTGTCCCTGTCCGAGAAAGAATTCGGCCGGGGTCCCCTTCCCTGCAAGAATGCAAGCTCTTCATCTGTAATCTTTGCCCGAGCAAGATCGGTCGAGTTCATCTCAACACACCAGGGGCAGGCGACCCGGAAACTGACGCGAAGCCGAACCAGCTTCAGCTGGCGCGAAATCGCCCTGTTTCGAGGGGTAAACAGCTCAAAAAGCGCTACGCCTGCTATGAATCGCGGGGAATGCGCAAGCACCTCTACGATGGGTGAGGATGAGCCTGCCATTCGGCGGAACCACCGTCCGAGCAGGCTCCAGAAAAATCCCGATTTCTCAGGAACGAGCAACTAGATTCCGTCTCCCCCGATGAAACGCGAATCGCGCACTTCTTTTGCTGTCACCACGTTGCCCGCATAAACGGATGCAAGCGTGGATCGATCCATCATGTCCGCGACGTAGTTGCGGACGTTCAGCATGACTCGACGGAACCTGCAGACAGATTCTTGACTGCACGGTTCGTATCGTGTAATTGATACGCAGCCAATGGGCGCGAGAATGCCGTCGAAGAAGCGCACGATTTCTCCCATCGTAATCTTTTCAGGACTCCTTGCCATTCGATAGCCGCCAAACTTTCCGGCAGTGCTGTCAACCCAGCCCTGCATTTTCATATCGAGCATGATGTGCTCCAGAAAACGCTTTGGGATTCGATTGATGCGCGCCAGCTCTCCGATCGAGATTGGATCTCCGCCATAGTTTTCTACAAGCGTAAAGATCGCGCGCAACGCGTAGTCTGTCTTGCGAGATAGTTTCATAATGCGACTCTCTCGCAAGACAGGAAGAATGCAAGTTCAATGTCGATCGGGATACAAAAACATTACTTGATTGCTGTCAATTGCGCGGCATGTCGCGCAGTCCGCCGCCGTTCACAACGTTCTTGTAACCTGCCGATCGCAGCATTTGCTGCGCCATAGCACTCCGGCCTCCCGACTGACAATACACAACAATTGGCCGGTTCTTATCTCCGAATTCGTTAATGCGCGATTGCACTTGATCCACGGGAATGTTGATCGCTCCGGGATATGCACCCGATGCAAACTCACCTGGAGACCTCACGTCCACGATCAATGAACCTTTTTCAATCATAGTCTTCACCTCGTTCTTATCTGCTTTGCCTGGTCGATTCAAGAACAGCCACGCTAAAATCGCGACCGGAATCATGTATATTAAGTAATCCATTTTCATCTCCTTACTCCTGTTATGCGGGGATCATTGCAATGCTGCGATACCCGCCCGCAATGTTGAACACCTTGCTGAAACCATTCTGCAGCAGAATGCGCGCTGCCAGATAGCTGCGCATACCGGACAAACAATAAACATATACTTCGCGATCCTTTGGAAGTTCCGCCAGTCTGTCTCTGAGGTTCGGCAGAGGAATTAAAACAGCGCCGGGCACAGTTCCTCGCACCGTTTCACCGGGATCTCTGACATCGAGAATCACCGACTTCGCCGGGTCAAGGGTCGGAATGATCGAAGGCGATACCACCGGACAGAGGCCGCTCTCATTGTTCGAAGCAATGAAACCGGCTGTATTCACGGGATCATTCGCAGATGAGTACGGCGGCGCGTATGCGAGATCCAGTGTCTCCAGGTCTTCCATAGTCAGTTTGCCAGTGATTGCCGTGGCGAGCACGTCGATCCGCTTATCTACACCCTCCGCGCCGAACCCCTGCGCGCCAAGGACTCGCAGCGTCTTCCGGTCATAAACCACCTTTAATGTAAGCATTTTTGCGCCTGGGTAGTAGCTGGCATGATGGTTTGCATGCACGAACACAGCCGCCGCATCGATGCCGGCTTCTTTCGCCGCTTTTTCCGTGAGCCCGGTGGCGGCGGCCGTGCGGTGACACACTTTTACGACCGAAGTCCCTGTGGCGCCGGCGTACGTCAATTTTCCGCCCGCAGCGTTCGTTCCTGCAATGCGGCCCTGGCGGTTTGCAGGGCCGGCGAGAGGAATCCTCACCTTCTTTCCCGTTATGCGATGCACGATCTCTGCCATATCGCCTACGACGAAAATCGAGGGATCAGAAGACTGCATCGCGCCGTTGACGAGCACACCTCCGGTCGCGCCGATCTCAAGTCCCGCGTCCTTTGCGAGGGTTAGCTCTGGACGAACACCGATCGACAGGATGACGATATCTGCGTCAAGACGCGTGCCGTTTTCCAGCACTGCTTGAGATCCTTCAATCGCGGCAAGTCCGGTATCAAGGTGTACCTGAATCTGGTTCTCCTCAAGGTGCTGTCGCACAAATTCCGCGAACTCGGGATCGAGCGGCGGCATGACTTGTTTAAACTTCTCAACTATATGAACGGTGAGTCCGCGTGCCCGCAATGCTTCGGCCATTTCCAGTCCAATGAAACCGCCTCCCGCAACCACGGCAGACTTCGGCCGATTCTGATCTACAAACTCCGCGATGGCGTCCATGTCCTCAACGCTTCGCAAAGAAAAAGCATGGCGCGCGGGAAGGCCCGGCAGCGGGGGGACAATTGGATTTCCTCCCTGCGATAAGATCAAAGAATCATACGGCAGAATCTGTTCCCCTTCCGCACTGCGAACCACAACCTCTTTTCGATCGCGGTGAATGCGGACCGCCTCTGTGTGAATCATAACCTTGATGCGATACCGGCTGTAGAATCCCTCCGGTGTCTGCAGGAGCAGCTTCCGCCGCTCCCGGATGTCTCCGCTGATATAGTAGGGAAGACCGCAATTCGCATAACTTACGAAGCCGCCGCGCTCAACCAGAGTGATCTCCGCGTGCTCGTCCATACGGCGCGCCCGCGCGGCTGCAGTCGCTCCGCCGGCTACGCCGCCAATGATTACGATTCGTTTCTCGCTCATTTCGCTCTCCTACTGTATGCGGCTCTTGAGACCCAGGAGCACGAGCAAATTTGCCATGATGCAGAAACCGGTGAGCGAAAATACAGTGAGATTGATTCCCACAAGCGCCGGCAACACGAACCACCATGGATTAACGAGCACACCCAGAGTCGTTCCGATGAGCGCAAACAGTCCGGCAACCAGCCAGATGACCCGCTCCAGATACCAGTTTTCTGTTTTTGCACAATACATATCAATCCTCCGTTTCGGGGCAGGCCCCGCCGAAACCTGGTCCGGCGAAACATATACCCTACCCGGTATAGTATATTGCTGGACGCCGGAGCCGTCAACGATTAATGTAGTCCCATGAATCGTACCCGCTATTTTTTCCTGGCGCTGATCTTCCAGACGGTCGGTCTCGCCGCCGAATCCGAGCATCCCTTTGCAGAGGTATGGCAGGCAGTGCGCAGCAAATCGAGCGCGCAAAAGGCAGCCGCACTCGAGGCCCAGGCCGCTTCTATAGAAAAGAACCGACGCGAATGGCACTGGGCCCCGCGGGTCTACGTGGAAGGACGCGCCTACGAAACAAACGATCCGGTGATGTCGTTTTCTTCCATGCTCCAGACGCGAAACCTGAAGTCGTCTGACCTCAGCGTTCCTTCGCCGCTCATGAGTCCGCAGGCGTACCTGAATCCGCTCTCGGTGCTCGCGCCCGACACTTTGAATCATCCCTCCACGAACGGTTATTACCGCGGTGTCCTTGGAATTGAGCTGCCGGTTTATGAAGGCGGAACAGGCCAGGCCCGCGTCGAGGCTGCAGAGAGCGCCGCAAAGGCCCGCGAGTGGGAAATGGCGTCTACGGTGAAAAATGAGTACGCCGCCGTTGCGCAAGCGTACGGAGAACTTCTGCTGCGCGACGCACAGGACGCCGAGTTGAATTCATTGAAACAAATTCTCGGAGGGGTTCTCTCGCGGTATCAGCTCGGGTCCGGCCTGAACCCCGTCGGGCGGTCCGGATATCTGGGCATGCAGTCCCTGCGAAACAGAATCGAAGGCATGATGGCCAACAATCAAATTCGACGATCCGCGGCGCGCGGATTGATCAGCGCCCTGACCGTCGACTCATTCCCTGATCTCAAACCGGTAAGCGAAAAACTCGATGTCTTCGCAGGCCGGGAGCTTCCCGTTGGAGACGGCCAGGCAGTATCGGAACGCGTGCGCGCCATGCACGCAGTCGCCGACGCGATGGCCGTGAACGAAACATTCGAGCGGGCCAGGCTGCTTCCGCAGGCGGGCGTGTTTGGTGAAGCTTCTGCAACGGGCGCGCGAAGAGGAATCGGCGACGCATTCTACGCGGGCTTCTTCGTGCGAATGAACATCCTTTCGGCACAGGACTACGGCGCAGCCGATCAGGCAAAGAAACAGGCGGAGGCAGCGCGGCTGCGGGCAAAAGAATCCGCTGACCGCGAGCAGGCGCAGCTTGCGCAGCTGCTCTCACAAGAGGAAATACTAAAGAAGAACATAGCGCTTCTGGATGAAAGTCTCGGTATGAGCCGCGAGCAGATCATTCTTTCGGAGCGTTTGTTCGTCACAGGCGCTCTGAATGCTCTGCAACTTGCCGAAGTTCTCTCCCGCAGGGCAGATCTGATCGACGCCCGTTATGAGGCAGAATCCGAACTCATTCGCACACGCGCCGCCCGATTCCTCATCGCCGGCCGCATTCCCGACGGAGACACAAAATGAAGGCACAGAAAGAGAGTCAGAATATGAAAAACGATACGAATCGTGAAAACAAGGAAGGCTTTGCCGGCGCCCTGGCACGCAGCTTCATCCATTCGCAGCTCACACCGCTGATTGCCGCAGGCAGCCTGGTGCTCGGCATTGCGTCCGTGTATTTCACTCCGAAAGAAGAAGAGCCGCAGATCTCTGTCCCGATGATCGACATCCGCACAAGCCTTCCAGGATATGAAGCGCATGAAGTTCAACAGAAGGTAACAGAAGTCGTTGAAAGGGCCGTATGGGGACTCGAAGGGGTGGAGTATGTTTACTCTACATCCAGCCCTCACATGAGCCTCGTTACGGTTCGATTCAAGGTCGGCGAGCCAGTGGAGCCTTCGCTCGTAAAAGTGCATCACAAGATGATGGAAGTGCGAAACCTTCTGCCCGCGCAGAGCTCGCAGCCCCTTGTAAAATCCTATTCGATTGACGATGTTCCGTTTCTTGTTCTCACCTTTCAATCCCAGAGGGATGATTTCGCATTGCGCACACTGGTCGCGCCGCTCGGCCGTGAGCTGTCGGGCACTCCCGACATCAGCCGCGTCGATATTTATGGCGGTCGCAAGCAGTCCGTGCGCGTCATTGTGGATCCTGCGCGCGCAGCCGCAGCCGGCGTGTCCATTCTCGATGTTGCGCGCGCCCTTGAGACCAATCACCAGGGAGCGCCGTCCGGGAAGAACTGGGGCAAAGACAATGTGATCTCCGTCGAAGCCGGCGGGCTTTTGAGCTCAGCAGAGGATGTTGCGAAGACTGGAGTCGGGCAGCGGGCCGGCACCGTCGTGCGCGTGCGGGATGTGGCCACGGTCGTAGACGGGCCTGAAGAGCGCACAAAACTCTCCTATGTCCTGGATCATGAAGGCCGTTCGAACGCCGTTTCGCTCTCTTTCGCAAAACGGAAAGGCACGAACGCCGCGGAGCTTTCGGTTGATGTTTTGAAGCGGGCAGAGCGATTCGCATCGACCCTTCCGCCGGACGTCAAAATGCACGTTATGCGGAACTACGGCGCCAGCGCGCGCGACAAATCCAACGAACTGATCGAACACCTGATCATAGCAACGATCTCCGTCGGCGTCTTGATTGCACTTACGATGGGCGTCCGCGCTTCGATGGTAGTCTCTCTTACCATTCCCGTTACGCTCGCGCTCACTCTGGGCATTTACTACTTTCTCGGATACACATTGAACCGTGTAACGTTATTCGCTCTGATTTTCTCGATCGGGATTCTGGTCGATGACGCAATCGTCGTTGTGGAAAACGTCGAGCGGCATCTCCGTGAGAATCCGCATCTAACGGCCGTTCAAGCAACCCTTCGGGCGGTCGCCGAAGTTGGAAACCCGACGATTCTCGCAACATTCACCGTAATTGCGGCGATCCTTCCTATGATGTTTGTGCGCGGACTCATGGGTCCGTATATGAAACCGATTCCGGTGGGAGCCAGCTTCGCGATGATCCTGTCCCTCCTCGTGGCATTCATCGTTACTCCCTGGGCAGCGGTGCGTTTCCTGAAGAAACATGAATCGCACGAAGAAGAAACCACGAGCCGCATGGATCGTATCTACAAGCGTGTAATGGAATCACTCCTCGGATCAAAAAAGAGCGCGATGCTCTTTGGCGGAATCACTGTGGGACTCCTGCTTTTAAGCACGGCATTCATTGCAACGAAGGCCGTGAAGGTGAAAATGCTGCCGTTTGACAACAAGAACGAATTTCAAATCCTGCTCGACTTTCCGGCCTCCACTTCTCTCGAAAAATCAGGCGCCCTGTCCGTTGAGCTTGCGGAGTCGCTCCTGAAGCATCCCGATGTGGAGCGAGTGCAGATCTTCGCCGGCGAAAGCGCTCCGTATTCTTTCTCCGGACTCGTGAAGCATACGTTCATGCGCATGCAGGACTACAAGACGGATCTGCACGTAGTTCTCAAGGAAAAGGATCACCGCAAAAAAAAGAGCCACGAAATCATTGAGGAACTGCGGCCGAGAATTGCGGAATTTGCCGGCAAACAGAATGCCCGTTCAAAGGTATTGGAGATTCCGCCCGGACCGCCGGTGATGGCGACAATGGTAGCAGAAGTCTACGGGCCCGATGCGGCAAGCCGCGAACAGGCTGCGGAGAAAGTCCGAGAGATCTTCGCCGCAGAAAAATCCGTCGTGGACCTCGACTATTCGTGGCGGCCGGAACGCGAGCGGCGTGTATACAGCTACAATGTAAACGCAGGAGCATTGCTCGGAATCAGCGCCGCCGATGCGACGATGGCTTCGATGCTGACATTCAATGAGACACCCGTCATTTCGCTCGCTGAATCGCGCAGTCCGGAAGTGAAGTCTGTGGATCTCTCGCTTGCACAGTCAGCGCGGTCCGGCCCCTCTCCTTTCCTGGGCCAGGCAATGGCGACGCGTGAAGCGGGCAGCGCAGGACTCGATCAGGTCTTTTCTAAGCCGCAGGTCAAAGCATTTGAATCGCTCTACAGAAAAAATCTGAAGCCTGTTTCGTATGTTGTATCTGAACTCTCCGGATCGGAAGAAGCTCCTGTTTACGGCATTCTCAGCCTGGGACCGAAGATTCCATACGAGCTTCAAACCGTGGATGTGCCGTGGAACATGGATAAGCCGGTGGTAAAATGGGACGGCGAATGGTACATCACCTACGAGGTGTTTCGCGATCTCGGTCTTGCATTCGCTGCCGTGCTGGTTCTGATCTATGTCCTTGTGACCGGATGGTTCAAGAGCTACTCTGTGCCGCTCGTAATCATGGCGCCGATTCCAATCAGCCTGATCGGCATTCTGCCGGGTCATGCAATCTTCGGGGCCTTCTTCACTGCAACGTCCATGATCGGGTTCATTGCCGGAGCGGGCATCATTGTGCGAAACTCAATCATTCTCGTAGACTTCATTGAGCATGAAATCGAGCAGGGACGCGAATTAAAAGATGCGGTGATACAGGCGGGCATTACGCGCTTTCGTCCGATGCTTTTGACGGCCGCGGCGGTGGTTGTGGGAACTGCAGTCATCCTGTTTGATCCGATCTTCCAGGGGCTGGCCTTGAGCCTGATGTTTGGTGAAGTGGCTGCGACTCTGCTGAGCCGCCTTGCCGTGCCGGTTCTGTATTACTGGTTCATTGGCAGGTCCAGGGCTTCGGCCCTGAACCTGGCATGACGGGTTTGCAGATGATTTGAAGGCGAGTCTTACAATGTGAAGGCCGCGCTGATTGCCTCGCGCAGATTGTTCTCCACTTTCCGATCCGGAGGATGATCTGCGTCTGTCACGCACTGCTCGAAATAGTGAAGCACGTAGGCTTCCGCAAACTCGGTGATTGCGCGATGGGCCGCCTTCAGTTGATGGATCGTCTGTTTGCAGTCGGGCGGAGCGCCCGCGGCGATCTTCTTCTTGATGCCTTCGAGCTGACCCTGGGCGCGGCTGAGCCGGTTGATCAGCTGCTGCAATCCTTCATCCGGAGAGCTTTCTTTCGTTTTCATATATAATACATGGTATGGTATCAGGTGTTCGTCAATCCCAAATAACGGGAAGGACGTCTAATATTTTTCGAGTG
Source organism: uncultured Leptospiraceae bacterium (assembly GCA_964619995.1). Lineage (GTDB taxonomy): Bacteria > Spirochaetota > Leptospiria > Leptospirales > Leptonemataceae > JAEUSB01. The sequence goes on along the minus strand of CAZUJO010000005.1, from coordinate 9,684 downwards.
TGAGGACGAGGGTGGCGCGTCCGAGATAGCGCTTCAGGCGTCGATCGCGCAGGAAGAAGATCAGGATGTACTGTCGGTTTCTCTTGAGATCGATCGGAACGATCTTGTGATTCAGATTCTCGGGCGGCTGGAGATCGAGCGTGTAGCCGCCGTCGCGCAAATCGTTCACGATGTTCGACGCGATCTGGTTGGCGAATTCAAGCAGAACAGAATCGGCCATTCCGCGCTGTCCCGCATCAATTTGAAATCGCTCTGCGATGCGCGGCAGAAGCTTCATCTTCGTATAGCCGTCCATGCAGAGGTACATCATTCCGTTCAATTCTCCGGTGAATCCAATGGCGCTGCAGCATTCAGCGCAAATTCCTTCGTTCCTGGAAGGACCGTAGGCTTCCTTCTCTGCGCTCACGTACAGCGTGGCCTTCATGTGTTCGGAAAACGCCCGGGCAAGGGTCAGAACGATCTTCTCATCTAAGAGAGGATCCATTACGCAGCCTGAAGAATTCGGTAGTGATTGGGTCCCGCAGATTTCGCGCTGTCAAGCGCGCGGAGCGCTCTTTGAAAAACGCGGACAGGATCTTCTCCGCCGGACGTGACGGCGATGCCGACGCATACAGGCGACACGCGGGCAATGCGCGCGAATTGCGCATCGAGCGCCGCTTCCTGTTGTACAGGGCCCAGGATGAAAATGCGGCTTCCGTCTCGGTACACAGAAGGGCCGTCTATTGCCGGCGCTGCGCCCGCAAATTCAACAATGCAGAACGAAAAGGGTCCGCCAGCGCGGCAGAGCTTTGCGAGATCCGCCTCCATGCGAAGCCGGCCCGAGGTGCCTGTGTCTGCGTCGGCCAGGTCGCGCTGGATTCTTTCATACAGGATCACGCTGATCTGCGAACACAGGTCATACAGAGGAGAGATCGCGCGCTCCGTAGTTTCGGGAACGTCTGACTCAAGCAGCAGATATCCCGTAAGCTCGGTCGGCGATTCAATCGGCAATGCCGCCTGACGTCCGTCCGGAGACATGACGGGTTTGCCGGAAGCAAGGGTCGAAGCACCGGAAATCCCCACATGGCCAGCAGGAACGGCTCTCAAAAGATCGCCGGATACGAGCACTTTTCCGACTCCGCGAGCACGGGGAAGAAAGCGGCCGTCCTCATCCCGGAGAAACAAGGTCAGTGTGCCCTCGCAATGAAATGAAGCTTTCAAGAGAAACCGCCTCAGGAGATCATCGACGGACGGCGCAAATGCAAGGTCACCGGACAGAGATTCGGACACCCTGCGCGCGAAGAAATCGGGTCGAATGCGCATTGCATCTGCGCGCGAAATCGTCTTCAAGTCGGGAAGCTCCGGCATCTCTGCCACGTCGGCCACCGCTTCGACTGCGACTTCTTCGGGCGCTCGAAAGGAACGGACAATGAGCCATAGGATCAACAGGGCCCCGCCAACCAGAAGCATGACCAGGCCCGCTGCCGCAGCCCAGTTCACCTGGATGGACGGAAGCGCTGAGCTCCAGCCCCGCCCGCGGAATGACCACTGGCCGGCCAGATAACCTGCCGTTTCGATCCAGGTGTGGAGAGCAGAGAGGTTCACTGGTTCATTTTCGGCCGCGCAGCGCCTGGATTTGACGGGAACTGCCTATTTTCCGGCCCGGGCTGGCCGTCGATTCAGGGGCTTTCCCAACCGCAGCCTGACGATTTGATGCGGGCAATGAAATCGGCGGCAATGGCGCCGTGCGCGATCGAAGTGTAGTGCAATTTATCCCATGTGTATTCCGCTCTCAGAAACTGGGTATGATCCGGGTCGGCTACGACCGGGTTAACGTCAATGATCGTATAACGGGCCGCCTGCCCGCGAATCCACTGATTGATCCGGTCCATACCATTCTGGTAATCCTGCGTCCATGTGGGGTATCCGCGCCAGGGACCGACCGTTACCATCCAGACATTCCAGCCCTTCGCTCGGCCGCTTTCAGCAATCTGTTCAAGGCCGGCCTCTGTGCTGGCCGGGTTTCCGACGCCGTTGACGCCCAGGTGAATGAGCATCGCATCATGCGGCGCGGCGAGAACGTGCGGAAGCGTGCGCAACGCGAATTCCGGAGTATTGCCGACATTGCAGTAGTAGTCGCTGCCGCGAATGGAGGTCGATGTGCGAGGGTCCGAGTCTTCGGAAACAAACGAAGTGTTTGCAAAATATCGAAAAGAGGGATCCTGATTCAAGTAGTTCGCAAATCCGTTCCAGTTCTTCAGACCGTGATCAAAAATGCGCGAATCGCCCAGTACAGCCACGGAGTGCGGGGCCTGCGGCAGGTGATTGCATTCCCGCTTCGGAGGCGCGCAGGCAAACGCGCAGAGACAAATCAGAAGCCAGCAGCGAACCATGGGTCGATTCGCAAAATGCCCGGACGGCAAGCAACCAGAAACTATCGGACTTCGCCGCGGATCTCGTTCAGAAGAATGGCAGTTAATTCAGGATAGCACTTTCCCGCCAGGTGAATGGAGTCAAAGAATACTCTGCACTTCATCCCTTTCGAATCCGCTTCCAGAAAATGCAGCTTCGCGCCTGGATAGTTTGAGCGAAGTCGGTCGAGGGTCTCCTGCGTGCCTCTCCGCGCGATGACACTTGCGCCGCGCTCATCCATGATCTGGCGAAACCGCGCGACCACAGGCGGCCAGAAAACAACGGAGGGAATCGACTCGCGCGCCAGCGTCTCCAGCATTTCTCGAAAGAGCCGGGTCTGGGCCCGCCCGGTATGATAGGGCACCGGAAGATGCAGACCGGCCATGGCCTCCGCATCCTGCTGCATGTAAGTCTCAGGAAGCTCCAGCGAATGCGGGCTCGGAATGCCTCCGTGATTGCGCAGGTTTGCCTGATATATGGTTGCGATCATGGCCCGCCGCACTTCGAGCCCCGTTGTCATCCTGACTCCGGCTGCATCGGGGAGCAGGATATCTTCGCGGTTTTTTGCGGCCGCGCGCAGATTGACAGGGAAACGATAGGCGGCAAACAAACGACTGAGCAGGAATCTTTCAAAATGGTCTGCCTGAAACCCGCCCCCGACCAGCCACGGGGAACGACCGGGGTTGAACTCGGCGTGCGCAAGCAAAAAGCCAAGATCAAATGAATGCTTGATCGGCAGGCGATTGGCGTTAGGCGACAATGCTATCGGGTCGGATTCAACCATAACAAAATCGGGTCGAATCCCTGATTTGAGAATCCGCTCGAGCCAGTATGCGTGATAGGAATGGCCTGCCTGGGGGGCGCTGAAGTTGTACGTATAGCTGCCGGGAATGATCTTCGCGATCTCATGCGAATCAAACTCACCCGACCGAGAAGTGCCGAATATGAGGCCCAATTTTTCTCCAGCTCTCTTCCGGCGATCGTACGATGCCTTCAGGTCGCGGAGAAGATCTTCCCGCGTATCGTAAAAGTAATGCTCGATGTGCATGTACGAAGTCGTCATCTCCTGGATTGGCCCAAGGAGAAGAAGCTTATCCGCCGCAAATACGAACGCGGCGATCCAGAAGGGCATGAGCAGAAAGCGATGCTTCAGCAAATCCATGGTCAGCCTCAGAAGCGAAAATAGATAAAATCGGTAGCCCCGGGCGGGAATGCGCCCAGCAGCAACACGATCGCAATGCCCATCGCGCCGAGAGCCGGGTAACTCTTCCATCCGACGAACGTACGGCGCCAATCCACCGCCTGGGCTCCGTTGAAAAGAAATGCGGCGACTATGACGTAAGTGACATACTCGGTGTGCGGCCAGGCGAGTCCATCTCGCAATGCAAAGATCTGGCTGTACATCGAGATTGCACTGTCAAGATTCGCAGCATTGAAGAGAATCAGCCCAAACGAAAAGGTAATAAAGACGTAAACCATTCCTCCGAGGCGTGAAACGATTTTCGCCGCAGAAATGAAAGACTCCGCGTTCGCCGTGTCATCCTTGCGGTGCAGTCCAAGCAGCTTTTCACCGGACACAAGGATGCCGTTCCAGAGACCCCACAATACGAAGGTTACACTGGCCCCGTGCCAGATTCCGGAGAGAACCATCACCAGAATCAAATTCGCATAGTTGCGAAGCGGCGAACAACGCGATCCTCCAAGCGGAATGTATATGTAGTCTCTCAACCACATCATCAGAGTGACATGCCAGCGATTCCAGAACTCGCCCACCGTTCGCGACAGAAAGGGCGCCTTAAAGTTCTCGGGGATTTCAAGGCCGAGCATGCGGCTTGAACCGCGCGCAATGTCCGTGTAGCCTGAGAAATCGCAGTAGATCCGGGCAGCAAATCCGAACGCCGCCATGAGATTCGTGCTCCAGTCATAGGCCGCGGGATTGCTGAACACAGGTCTCAGGACTCCGTCCACATTGTCCGCGAGAACAATCTTCTTAACCAGACCCGTCCCGATCAGCGCCAGACCGCGCACCGTTTTCGCTTCATCCGGCTCAACCGTCCGCAGCTGGTGGAAAAAATCCGAATGCCGCATGATCGGTCCCGCCACGAAGTGCGGAAAATACATACTGAACATCATGAACTCAGAAAAGGCCGGCCGTTCTGCGAGGTGTCCGCGGTACGCATCCACCTGCAGCGCGATCATTTGAAACGTATAGAAACTGATCGCCAGGGGCAGCACGATATGGGCAATTCCCGCTTGCGAAACCAGCCATTCGTCAAGCGCAGATCCGGGCGACTGTACGCCGATCAGAACCGCGGCGGAATCCAGGAGAAAATATAGATACTTAAAGAATATGAGATTTAGAGCATTCGCGATTACAATGGCGACGAGCGCTGCCCGGCTTCGAGAATCATGGAGGAACCGAACGAACGCGAAATTGATGAACAGAACGGCCAGAAGATGAAGTGAGAACTCCCAGGACCACGCGGCGTAAAACACAAGAGAGGCGAAGGCGATCAGGGACGGTCGACGCTTTCGTGGAACGATCCAATAGACAAGATAAACCGCCGCGAAAAAGAACAGATAGTATACGGTTGTAAACCTCACGATCCCCCTCTTTTCGAACCTTAAAATACTTTACTAACTTTAGACTCCCGCCTGGAGAGATTGCAAGAAATTTTTACTGCAACGCGTGTTTTTTGAACGAAGGTACACAATCTTTGTCGACGTTAGATGGCTATATCGTATATCTGCGATATATGTTAATACGCGTTGGAAACTTCTCCGAACTTCTTCAGGCGGTTGCGCGATCTTCGCGCAGCCTTTCGCATCCAGCCCGTCCCAAAATCCTCAAGACGCTCGCGCGAAAAGGCGCCTTGAGCTGCGGCGAAATCGTCAAAGCAGTGGGCCTTGCGCAATCGACGACTTCGCAGCACCTCAAAGAGCTTGTGAACAGCGGACTGATACGCGTGGAAACCGAGGGCCTGCGCTCGCTGTACAGCGTGGACGAACGGGCGGTAAGGCGAATGATCAGCGACTACCAGGAGTTCTTTCGCGTTGTCCAGGGTTGAAGGCGGGCTGCGCGGAACCCCCGTACCGGGTCACGAACTGTGAAAAAGGGATTTGATTGCGGACATGCGCACGATCTGGGAACGTGCGAAATGAGTCTCTGGCAATGGATTCTGTCCTGGTTCTCGGCGCCGCCGCAGGAACCGGAGCCGCACGCCCGTTACCAGACCGGAGACCTGGTCTGGGCTTTTCAATTCCCCCCGGTCTCCGACGACCCCCTTCAGCCGCTTGAGGAATCCGTGATCCTCAGACAGTTCCGCGTCTGCGGCCTCTCCAGCGGGGCGTCCGGAAAAAGACGCCCACATTGCTACATCCTGGAAGCCCGCGGCTCACGCATTCAGGCGCATGAATCGAATCTGTTTGAGACAGCCGCCGACGCAGTCAATTCGCTGCCCATGGAATACTGGAAGCCGTAAAAAGTCCTTCCTGAGCGCGGAAAACCTGGCTACATTGGGCCATGCGATTCTTGCCCGCAGTGAACCGCTGGTTTTCGAAAACCCTGGGCGAGCCCACTCCCATTCAGGTGCAGTCCTGGGAGGCGCTCGGGTCCGGCCGCCATGCCCTCATCGCGGCGCCTACGGGATCCGGGAAAACTCTCGCAGCCTTCCTTTCCGTTCTGAACGACCTCTACGAACAATCCATCGCCGGCCATCTGCCGGAAGAGTCTCGAATCCTCTACATCAGCCCCCTGAAAGCGCTGTCGAATGATATCGAGAAAAACCTCCGCGAACCGTTAGCCGGCATTGCAACCGAACTTGCGGCGGAAGGCCGGCCGGCTCGCGATGTCACCGTCATGGTTCGAACGGGCGACAGCACAGCATCCGAGAGGGCGCGCATGCTGACGAAGAAGCCCCACATTATTGTAACCACGCCCGAATCGCTTTACATACTCCTCACGAGCCCGCGGGGACGCGAAATGCTGTCTACCATTCGGACAGTCATCGTAGACGAAATTCACGCGCTGATCTCCTCGCGCAGGGGCTCGCACCTGGCATTGTCGCTCGAAAGGCTGGAAGCCCTCACGGGCCGCCGCCTCCAGAGAATCGGAGTGTCTGCAACGGTCCGGCCCCTGGACCGCGTCGCAAAATTCCTGGTGCCGTCCGGCGAAGATGTTGCTGTGCTCAACGAAGGCCACGCACGAAAAATGGATGTTCGCATGATCGTGCCGGAGCTTCCGCTCGAATCGGTAATGACTCAGGAGGGCTGGGCGGATCTCAATCAGAAACTCATAACCCTCATGGAGCCGTGTCGAACTACGCTCGTCTTCGTGAACAACCGCCGACTGTGCGAACGGCTTGCGCGGCAGCTGAGCGATCTTCTCGGCCAGGACCGCGTCGGAGCGCACCACGGTTCGTTGGCGCATGACAAACGTTATGCGGCGGAGCAGGCGCTGAAAGCAGGCGTTTTGAAAGTGATGGTTGCCACATCGTCTCTTGAGCTCGGAATTGACATTGGCTCTGTGGATCTGGTTGTGCAGATCGCTTCCCCCCGATCGATTCACGGCTTCCTCCAGAGAATTGGCCGCGCAGAACATCACAAAGACGGTGTATCGAGGGCTGTGCTGGTTCCGCTCACGCGGGATGATCTCATCGAATGCACGGCGCTTCTCAGAGCCATCCGCGCGGGCTGCCTCGAAGAAGTCGAGATCCCGGACGCGCCCGTCGATATCCTGGCCCAGCAGCTTGTGGCGGAGCTTTCCTGCCGCACGATGACCGTTGAAGAAGCCTTTTCTTTTGCGCGCGGCGCCGGCCCTTATCAGAATCTGAGCCGTGAGACGTTCGAGCAAATTCTCACCATGCTGAGCGAAGGTTATTCTCTGCGTTATGGCAGACGATCCCGCCATATTTTTTTCGACCGGGCCCTCGGCACTCTCGAAGCGCGAAGAGGCGCTCGGCTCAGCGCAATTACGAACGGCGGCGCAATTGCAGACAATTTTGAATATGAAGTCATCCTCGAAGGCGAAGGTGCGTTTCTCGGGACCGTGCACGAGGACTTTGCAATCGAGAGCATGGCGGGAGATGTCTTCCAGCTCGGAAATCAGTTCTGGAGGATCTCGTCCATCGGCACGGGGAAGGTGCTCGTGACATCTGCTCCGAACAGCACGCCCACCATGCCTTTCTGGATTGCGGAAGCGCCCGGGCGCAGTGACGAGCTTTCGCGCGCCGTTTCGCTTCTGAGAACCGATGCAGAAAAGCGAATAACGGAAGGACTCGAAGGATTCGCGGAATGGATCGAAGACCAGACAGGGCTTGGAGCGGAGATCGCGGGGCGCGTCCTCGCATATCTTCGCGAAGGAGTGACGGGGCTCGGCGCTATGCCGACGCAGAATCGGATCGTGCTCGAGCGGTTCTTTGACGAAGTCGGCGACTGCCACATCGTAATTCATTCGCCGTACGGCGCGCGCATCAACCGCGCCTGGGGACTCGCTCTGCGAAAACGTTTTTGCAGAAAATTCAACTTTGAGCTGCAGGCTGCGGCAACAGATGACGCGGTGCTGTTCTCACTCAGCAAGACTCACAGTTTCGCGCTGCGGGATGTGTTTTCGTATCTGAAAGCGAACGTGGCCGGGCAGATTCTTGTGCAGGCGCTGCTCGTTGCGCCCATGTTTGAGATCCGGTGGCGCTGGAATGCGTCCCGGGCCCTTGCAATTCTCAGGCAATATGGAGGCAGGCGAACACCTCCGCAGATTCAGAAAAGCCAGGCACAGGACCTGGCCGCGCTGCTCTTTCCGGACCAGATTGCATGCGCGGAAAATCTGAGCGGAGACAGGGAGATTCCGGATCACCCTCTTGTGAAGCAGACCATCCACGACTGTTTGACAGAAGCTATGGACCTCCATGGACTCGAGCAGCTTCTGACAGGGCTTGCGAGCGGAGCGATCGAGACCGTGTCCGTCGACACGGCTGCGCCATCCGTTTTTGCGCACGAAATCATCAACGCGCGCCCCTATGCGTTTCTCGACGATGCGCCGCTCGAAGAGCGACGGTCTCGCGCTGTGCGAACCGATATGCGGGCTCTTGAAGGCGAAGACACAAGACTGCCGTCCGCTGAAATCATTGAGCAGGTACGGAACGACACGCTGCCTCCGGCGCGGAGCGAAGCAGAATATTACGATCAATTGTGTACGTTCGGAGTATTTCGAAAGCAGGATGTTCCGGAATCGGCGTGGTGGAATTCGTTTCTCGAATCACGCCGCATAACGTCCATCGCGGATTTCTTCACAACGGCTGATCTGAAGGAAGAAGCGGAGGCTCTGCTCGCCGGCGGCGATCTTTCTAAATCTTCGCTCGACCGCATTCTCCGGGGACATCTCGAATGTGCCGGACCTCTTACGATTGAAGAAATGGAGACACGCACGCCGATTGCCCGGACGGTCATTGCTCAGGCATTTCTTCGATATGAAAATGAAGGCTGGCTTTTCCAGATGACTGCGGACGAAACGACTCGTTACTGCGAGCGAACGTTTCTGGCGCGCCTGCGGCAGTATCAGAGGACCCGGGCGGAAAGATGGGACGCTGATCTCACCGACTATTCGCGCTTCCTCACCCGCTGGCAGAGAACGGAAGAGGACACTCGCCTGACGGGCGAAGATGGACTGGCGATCGTGCTCGACCAGCTCCAGGGACTCGCGCTGCCGTCTGATCGCTGGAATGAAATCCTGGCCCGCCGCATGACCGACTATCGTCCCCGCATGCTCGACCAGATGTTCTTAACCGGACAGTTCGCCTGGGCGCGCGCGTTCAGCCCTTCAGATTCTGCCCGCCGCACAATCACGCGGCACGTGCCCCTTGTAATTGTAAGGCGGACCAATCTCGGACTCCTTCTGCCGGGAAACGAGTCGGGATTGTCCACCTATGCTGCCACAATTCTTGCGGCGCTCAGGCAGAGCGGCGCAAGCTTCTTTGCCGACCTTCGCGGACTCACAGGGCTTTTCGATGATCATGCAATTTCTGGAATGAAGGAACTGGTCGCGCGCGGGCTCGTACACGCGGACAGCCTGCAGGCGCTCGCATCGCTCTTTCCGGATCGGAAGCGAAACCGCATGCAGCGCCGCGGCATTCAGGCAGAAGGACGCTGGTCCGTCATCCGCGCGCTCGAAATCAAGGAACCGGAAACCGTCGTCGCCAGAATCCTTCTCACGCGCTACGGAGTCGTGTTTCGTTATCTTGCAGAACGCGATTTTTTAAGCCTCCCCGGGTCGCTCCTGGTGGAGACGTTGTGGCGCCT